>JALYVC010000302.1 GCA_030853445.1 Actinomycetota bacterium
GTCCTGCACATTACATAGCCAGGCCGGCGCATGAGAGGGGGTCACAGGGGGTAGCAGCGGGCCCCGCATCGAGCGTGGAGAACCCGCCACGCGGGTGCTAACCGACTTCCCAAACTGGACACTCACGGAGACCACTGGCGGTCGTCATGCGAGGATTCCGTGGTGAGAACCTATGCATGGCCAGCGGTCGCCTGCGCGGTAACCTTCACCTTGCTCGAGGTCCTGTGTCGGCGGGTTTTCCATGTCTCTGACACTCTCACTCCGGTAATCGTGCTACCGCCCACCCTCGCCACCCTGTACCTGGTGCGCCGAGCACTGACGAGGCGGACGACGCAGAACGACGATTCATCGACACCGAGTGACTAACTGAGTGACAGCGGGGGCCGAAAGGAGGGGACAGGGACGCACTCACCCACGCACCGTCCGTGCTCACGGCCCTCAGAATCAGCGGCCAGATCGTGCTTCGGGACGAAGAGGCCGCAGGTTCAAATCCTGTCACCCCGACCACCGTCTTCGCAGGTCACCGGCCCTTCGCCCGCACCGGGTGGGGGGCCTTCATGTCAGGCGCCCGGTGCGGCAGGTCCGCGGCCACTCAGGCCAGACAGAACTCGTGGCCATCGACGTCCTGCATCACGAGGCACGACTCGTCAAAGCCACCGGCAGGCTGGAGCCGCACGCGCGCCGCGCGAGCAGTCGTGCGCACTCGGCTTCGATAACGGCCAGGCGCTCCGCACCCTGGTCGGCGCGCCTTTCGCTCGTCGAGCCAGGTCACCGTGAGGTCGCCATCCCTTCGCACCCCTGTCCCGCACACGACTCCACCGGCGACCACCGGGCTGGCCTCGGGTCACGAGGTCTCGCCGGGGCGCCGGGGTGACGTGGACGTCCTTCGTGCCGGGCCGATCGCCGGCTGGTCGTGCCCGGGCAGGAACCGTACTGACTGCGAGGGTCGCGTGGCCGCGAAGGCGTCGGTGGGCGGGGAGCCGGTAGTGCTCGACCCCCGCTCGGGGCCCCCCTCGGGTGCTGCGACCCTCACCAGCCGTCAGTCAGCACCGAGCCCAGGGCCCGGAGCACCATGTCGGCACTGTCCACGGTCAGGCACATGGGTGGCTTGAGCTTGAGCACGTTGGCCCGCTCCCCGGTCGGCTGGACGATGACGCCGAGCCTGCGCAGTCGCTCGCAGATCGCGGCGCACTCGGCGCTCGCCGGCTCGAGGCTCTCGCGGTCGCGCACGAGCTCGACCCCGAGGTAGAGCCCGGTGCCGTGGACCGCCCCGATGATGGGGTGGCGGGCCTTCAGCGCCGCGCAGCCCTGCAGCAGGTGGTCGCCGACCATGACGGCGTTCGCCTGCAGGCCCTCGTCCTCGATGACGTCGAGCACGGTCATGCCGGTCACACACGACACCGGGCTTCCCCCGGCCGACGAGAAGAACGACCCCGCCGCCTCGAAGGCCGAGGCGATCTCGCGGGTCGTGATGACCGCGCCCAGGGGGTGGCCGTTGCCCATGGCCTTGGCGATCGTGATCACGTCGGGCACCACCCCCGACCGCTCGAAGGCCCACCACCAGCGACCGGTGCGCCCGTAACCCACCTGCACCTCGTCAGCGACCGCCAACCCCCCGACCGCACGCACAGCCTCGTAGGCCGCGGCGAGGTAGCCGTCCGGCAGGAGCACCCCACCGGCGTTGCCGAGCAACGGCTCGCAGACGTAGGCCGCGGGGGGCCGACCCTCTGCGGCCAGACCCTCGACCAGCTCGCGCAGCTCGGTCACGTAGTCGGCGCCGGCCGTCGGTCCACGGAAGCGACCACGGTAGGCGTTGGGGGCCGAGGCCAGGTGCACCCACTCAGGGCGGCTCTCGAGCGCCGACGGGTTGTCGTAGAGCGAGGTCGTCACGGCGTCGGAGAGCGCCGTCCACCCGTGGTACGCCTCACGCACCGCCACGACGTCCTGTCGCCCGGTGACGGTCTGGGCCATCCTCAGTGCGAGGTCGACCGCCTCCGACCCGCTGTTGACGAGAAAGACCTGGTCGAGCCCTCGGGGAGCCAGGGCGGCGAGCCGCTCGGAGAACTGCGCGATGGCTGCGTAGTGGAACCGCGAGTTGGTGTTGAGCGTGCGCAGCTGCTGCTCGACGGCGTCGGCCAGCCGCGGGTGCCCGTGCCCGATGGCCGCCACGTTGTTGACCATGTCGACATACGCCCGGCCCTCGATGTCGACGAGGTGGTGGCGCCATCCGCGCTCGATGCGCATCGGCCGGTCGTAGTAGCTCTCCTGCACCGACGCGAGCGCGCTGCGCCGACGGCGCAGCAGGTCGGCCGGGTCGGGACGCGCCGCGGCGACGTCGACCCCGAGCAGGGGCGACGGGTCGGGGCAGAGCGTCAGCCAACCGGCCGCCGTCGACGGCGGGGCGAAGGCCGGCGGGTCGAGGTGGGGTGAGACGCACCAGCGCAGCGAGGCGGTCGCGCCCGTGAGCACCCCGATGAGGGCGCCGACCGCCACCTGCTCACCGTCGGCCACCGCGAGGTCAACCCCCTCCACGAGCAGACACAGCCCGGTGTCGTGCACGAGCCGGACGGTCGAGTCCCCTTGGCGGGAGACGACACCCGCAACTGGTGCGGCGACCCTGGTGCCTTCTTGGGCAACGACCTCTACGCCGAGGGCTACGGTCTCGGGCTCGACCGGGCTGTCTAGCCTGGTAC
>JALYVC010000394.1 GCA_030853445.1 Actinomycetota bacterium
GCCCCACCCTCGCGAGCGGGGCAGCCATGGACGGCACCTCGCCCCCGGAGACCGGGCGTCCCAGGCGCCCGCCGTGGTTGGGCCAGACACGGGCGACGCCGCCGGTGCCGAACGCGACGACGTCGGCGGTGCCGGTGCCCGTCCAGTCGAGCAGCTCGACGCGCCCGGTGCCGTCGAGCACTGGTGCTGCGCAGCGGTCGTCCTCGGGGTCGACGCGACGCAGGGTGGGGTCGGCCGGCTCGCCGTACGAGAGCGTGAGAGGAGGGGCGTCGAGGGTGGTGCCGTCAGCCGCGACCCCGCGCAGGGTCACCGAGGTGAGCTGGGAGGTGCCGTTGACCGGTGACGCGGTGTAGGACAGGGTCCAGCGGCGCACCAGCGAGACGGGCGCGTCGGGCAGGTGCAGCTCCATTCCCGAGCAACGGTCGGTTGTGGTGAGCAGGAACCCCCCGCGCCCCCAGCGCAGCACGTCAGGACGCGGCTCGTAGCCGAGGCGCAGCTCGAACGGACCCCACGCGACCCGGTCGAGGTAGCGCTGCGGACCGTCGGCCCGCCAGGTGAAGGTCGTGCGCTCACCGAGGTTGTCCTCGATCTCGTGCAGCAACCAGGCCCAGGTGCCGCCGCCGAGACCGCTCACCCGGCTGTCGTCGGTGGTGCCGAGGTGGAAGCGGGTGCCGGCCCGGTCGGTCGCGAGCCACCCGTCCCCGTGCGCCTCCAGTCGCCAGTCGCCGGTGGCGACCTCGGGCACGAGCGCGCCGTCGGGCTGCCGCACGAGCGGACCGGAGCCCTCGAGCACGAGGGTGTCGGAGTCGTCGTACCGCGGGTGACCGACCATCGTGCTGCGCACGAGGCGGGGCAGGGGGATCGACCAGCCGACGCCGTAGGGACCGTTACCGGTGCCGGAGTCGTATCGCAGGGCGAGCTTGGGGCTGGAGTCGTTGGGTCCGTGGGGCAGACCGAGCGGGACGGCCAGCGTGCCGGAGCCGGTGGACAGGTCGGGGCTGAAGGTCTCGCCGAGACCGGTGCTGCCGGCGCCGGTCGGTAGGGACGGGGTCTGGCTGGCGAAGCCGATGTCGAAGGTCATCTCGTCCGCCTCAGCCGCGGGGGGTGAAGGAGTAGCCGAGGACCAGGGCGATGTTGTCGATGTCGTCGAGCGTCAGGTGCCCGTCGGTGACCCAGCCGGGGTTGTCGGCCGCGGCCAGTTCGATGCGGTAGTCCCCGAGCGCCGCCTGCCCCGTCACCGCCCCGGCCAGGGCCGCCGCCTCGACGACGCCGTCGGGCCCGGTGGTCACGGTGACGGGGGTGCTCCCGGGTGCCGTGACCTTCAGGACGATCCCCTCGATGCGGGTCCGGGGGGTCGTGGCGCAGACCAGGCTGAGGGTCGTGAGCACCGGCTGGTACTCGGTCACGGCGAAGTCTCCGCGCCCCAGCGAGAAGTCGAGCACGCCCGATCCATAGAAGGCGAAGAAGGCGTCGGCGACGGTCCAGCGCAACGGCAGCGGACGCATCCGTTCGTGCACCTGGGGCCGTGCCGCGAGCTCGGCGAGCACGCCGGCTCGCAGGTCGGGGTCGAAGCGGGCGCGGTAGGTCACGGTGAGCCGCACGTCGGTCAACGTGGCGAAGTCGAGGTCGTTGACGCCAGGTGGCAGCGACAGCGTCCAGGCCGAGGCGATCCCCGCACCCTCGAAGATGCCGGTCCGGCGGCGGTCCGGCACGTCGACCAGGGCGTCGGCCCGCACGTCGAAGTCGGAGATCACCTGGGTCTCGCGGGACTGCACCCGGTGCTTGACCGCCCCGCCGGCGCTCGCCGGAGTGCGGTAGTGGGAGATCCCGACGTTGGTCAGGGTGCCGCTGACACCACGGGGCGGCACGATGCCGTCGACGGCGACCTCGATGTGCTCGATCCGCCCGGCGTAGGTGCCGGGGTAGGCGTCGTCGAAGTCGGCTAGGTCCGTCGCGAAGTCGATCGTGCCGGTGCGCCGCAGGGCGGTCTCGAAGAGGTACGGGTACCGCTGGGCGAGCGAGATGGTCTGCTTGATCGGCTGGGTCTTCGGTGCCGTCGACATCACGAGGTCGTAGGTGAACGACTGGATGTCGGCCATCAGCGAGTCGGCAGCCAGCAGCCCGTGCACCGCGTCGGCCGCGTAGTCGGGGCGGATCGCGTGCACCTCGACGTCGTTCTCGAAGTTGTAGGCGCGCTGCATCCGCTTGGCGACGTCGAGAGCCCACACGAGGTAGCGCTGGCTCAGCGACTGCATGCGCTCGCCCATGGCGTTCCACACGTCGGGGGTGAAGCGCTGCTCGTCGAAGGCCGCGAGCAGCTGCTGCGCGGCGCCCACCCGCACGGCGGAGGCGTGGGCACTGGCCTGGGCCGCGGTGACGCGGGCGTGGGCCGCGGCGACCTCGAGGTCGGCCTGGTGCACTGCGGCCGTCAGCTCGCCGGCCTGGCGGCGCAGCGTGTCGGCCTCGTAGCCGGCCTGCATCCGGGCGGCGGTGAGCGCCTCGGCGGCAGCCAGGGTCCCGGCATCGCCGGACAGCGAGTAGCCGCCCTGCGCCATCCGGTCGGCCAGCTGGTTCAGCTGCGACGCGTCGCCGTCCTCGTCGCCGCTCAGCTGGGTCTGCAGGGCCTGGTGCATCGTCCAGCTGGCCGACTTGCTGGCATAAGCGTCGGCGTTGGCGGTGGCGTCGGTGGCCCGCAGCGCAGCGACGTCGCGCCCTGCCTGGTAGGCACCCGCCTCGGCAGCGGCCGCCCCGACGGCCTGCTGGGCCGCCTGCTGCTCCGCCCCGGCGACCTGCACGCTCTGGGTCAGCTGGGTGCGCGTGAGCTCTCCGGAGTCGGCCTTCTCCCAGAAGCCGATGGCGTCGCGCTCGGCCCCGATGGCCAGCTGGGCGAAACCGACGGCGACGGACTGCAGGTAGTCGAACGTCCAGATCGGCACGTTGGCCGCCCAATGGCCCCAGAAGTCGAGCCCGCCGGCGATCTTGGCCAGCTGGGCCTGCACGTCGTAGAGGACCGCTGCAATGGCCGGGTTGACCGTGATGGTTGCCGGGTCGGCCAGCTCACCGATCGCCGTGCGGGCGTCGGTGGCCGCCGGGGCCAGCCCCGGGGTCGTGTAGAGCGCAGACGAGGGCGCGGTGCCGTCGGTGTGCAGCACCTTCTCGTAGACGGGCAGCGCCGACGCCGGGTCGTCGTCGCGCAGGAGCGCGTCGCCCCAGTCGAGGTAGAGGGTCGCCAGTCGCGTCCAGACGTACGGTGCCTCGATGGCGGCATTGAGGTACTCGTAGCCCGCCGCACGCAGGTACCACGTCTCGGCCTCGGCCCAGGCCCCGAGCGCGTGCTGGCACTCGGCGATCCCCAGGGTGGTCTCGTAGTACCAGGCGTGCGCCAGCGACACCGCGACGTCGGCCGCCCGGGCGGGCTTGATGAGCACGTCGGGCAGCTCGAGCAGGACCTTGCGGGCGGTGTAGACGGTGCCGACCAGGGCGTCGGTGGGAGCAGCGGCGCCCGCAGCCCAGACCACGGCTTCGACCCGGTCGGCGACCGACACGGCGTAGGTTCGCTTGTCCACCGTGAGGTCCGGCGGCACGACCACGGGCGGCACGTCGAGCGAGGGGACCAGACGGGTCCCGATCGTGCGGGTGACCAGGGAGCCCGAGAGCGAGGTCCCGAGGCGTAGCGCACCGATGTCGGCACCCACCAGCGGCGCGCCGACGCCGTGGGGGAGCAGGACGGGGCCGAGAGGTCCGGGCGGCAACGGATGGGCCAGTGGGGCAGCGGGCGGCGTGACCGGTGAGAGGGGTGGCGTCTGCTCGGCGCTCACCCTCGTGATGAGGTCCGGGGCCTGGGCCATCGCCCGGTCGTGGAAGAACTGTGCCGAGACCGGGTTGCCGCGCGCCACGAGCGCGGTGGACAGCTGGTAGTCGGCCAGGGCTGCGGAGGCGACCGACCCGGTCGCGGCGCTGAGCAGCCCGAGCACCGGCGCGTCGACCGTGACGGTCTCGCGGGGCCGCACCCCGGAGACCGCCTGCTCGACCGGCAGCACGTTGAGCCACTCAGCCGCATAGGACACCAGCGTGGTGAAGAGGGCGGTCTTCTGGGCGATCACCTCGTCGAAGCGGGTGAGGGGGAAGAGCTGGGTCCACAGCAGACCCCGGGCGTCCTGGTAGGCCTGTAGGGCGGCGGTGTACTGGCGGGAGCGGTAGGCCGTGCCGGCCGCCAGGAGAAGCTGCTCGACCCGGGCCAGGGCCGCAGTGTCGTCGCTCGCGGTGGTGATCACCGGCAGGTAGCGCCGGTAGCCGTAGGCGAGCTGGGTGGTGTACTGGGATGCCATGGCGATCTCCTGCAGACGGGTGTGGGTAGCAGGAGGAGCGCCGGGCCCGCCGGTGGATACCACCCGGTAGGGACTTCTTCGGGGTGTCGGTGGGGGTGGGGGTCAGTCGTCGTCGTCGCCGAGCAGCTCGCGCACCGCGTCGAGCTCGGCGAACGAGGCGCGCAGCGTGCGCTGGGCCACCTTGTCGGCGGCGGAGGCCTCGGCCCTTGCCGTCAGCAGGCCGTCACGTTCGGTGCGGGCCTCTCGCAGCGCGGCCTCGAGGTCGGTAATCCGGGTGTCGAGAGCGGCGAGTGCACCGGTGGCCTTCTCGAGACGCGTGCCGGCGGCGGCGGCGTGTGCCGTCGTCTCCCGCGTACGACGCCTCGCGACCTCGAGGCGCTCGAGCAGCGCCGGATCGGGCCCGGTGTCCTCCTCGTCCTCGTTCTGCTCCTCCTCGCCGGGCGCAGTCTCGTCCGGGGCAGGCGTTCGGCCCTTCTCCCCCCGCAGCACGGTCAGCGCCGGCCGGCGCGAGGGGGCGGGTGCGGCCAGCGCCTCCGAGAGGTCGACGTCGCCGAACCCGGCGTAGGACAAGGCCCGGGTCAGCTGCCCGGACGCGACGGCCTCCGCGGCGGGTGCTGAGG
>JALYVC010000395.1 GCA_030853445.1 Actinomycetota bacterium
ACCCCACCCAGCCGGGCAGCGGCAGGTTGCGGCGCACGCTCACCGGGACCGGCGAGCCGGGCTCGGCGAGCAGCTCGAGCACGTCGGCGACGACGGCTGACCCCCCGAGCGAGGCCACGACCACGGAGCGTGGACGGTCACCGCCACCGACCCGGTCGATCCCCGCCTCCTGGGCGAGCGACAACGCGTGCCGCACCTGGGCCCCGGCCCCGGCCAGGGCCCTCAGGGTCCCCCGGGTGTCGAGACGCGCGACCGCGGCCTCGTCGTCGACCAGGTTGTCGTCGAAGTGCGGCACGGCGCTCAGCTCCTGCTCTGGTGCTCACTGCTCGGGTGCCCAGACGGCCCCAGCGGGCTGGGGTCGGCTGCGCCGGGTGGGTCCTCAGTCCCTGGTGGGTCGCGCCTCGTGGACGAGCAGCACCGGCACGCCGTCGTCGATGCGGTAGGCCAGCGCACACTCGGCGCCGGTGGTGTCGGTGCACTGCAGCTCGGGACCCTGCGGGCCGGTGCCGTCGGCGAGCTCGGAGTGGCACGCGGGGCAGCGCAGGATCGAGCGCGGCCAGTCGGTGGTCGAGGAGCTCATGGCGTCCTTGCTGTCAGGAGGGAGGCGGGTCAGCCGGCACGGATGATCGAGAGCACCGCGTCGCGGACGGTCTCCATCGTGCCACGGTCGGCGGCCTCGACGTTGAGCCGCAGCAGGGGCTCGGTGTTGGACGAGCGCACGTTGAGCCACCACATCGGCTCGTCGTCGGTCGCGGCATGGCTGACGGTGAGTCCGTCGAGCTCGTCGAAGGTCGTGCCCCCGCGGGACCCGGCCATGGCCCGCACCCGCTCGGTGGCGGCCGGCGCGTCGGTGACGGTCGAGTTGATCTCGCCGGAGGCGGCATACCGGTCGTATGACGCCGTGAGGGCGCTGAGGGTGCCCGCCTGCTCACCGAGGGCGGCGAGCACGTGCATCGCCGCGAGCATGCCGGTGTCGGCGAACCAGAAGTCGCGGAAGTAGTAGTGCGCGGAGTGCTCGCCACCGAAGACGGCGTTCTCGGTGGCCATCGTGGCCTTGATGAAGGAGTGGCCGACCCGGCTGCGGATGCCGCGCGCGCCCTGCTCGGCGATGACCTCGGGCACGGCGGCCGACGAGATGACGTTGTAGACCACGGCCACGTCGGCCGCGTCGGCGCCGTCGGCGACCGCGCGGGCGATCTCGCGCTCGGCCACCAGCCCGGTGATCGCGCTGGGGCTGACCGGCTCACCGCGCTCGTCGACGACGAAGCAGCGGTCGGCGTCACCGTCGAAGGCGAGCCCGATGTCGGCCCCGTGCTCGAGCACGGCCTTCTGCAGGTCGACGAGGTTCTTGGGGTCGAGCGGGTTGGCCTCGTGGTTGGGGAAGGTGCCGTCGAGCTCGAAGTAGAGCGGCACGACCGTCAGCGGCAGCTCGGGCAGCCCGGCCCCCGTGCCGAGCACGGCCGGCACGGTGTGGCCCCCCATGCCGTTGCCGGCGTCGACGACGACCCTGAGCGGGCGGAGGCCGCCGAGGTCGACCAGGCCCCGCAGGAAGGCGGAGTAGTCGACGAGCAGGTCGCGCTCGGTGACGGTGCCGAGGGTGGCGGTCTCCTCCGGTCGCACGACGTCACCGCGGTCGAGGCTCCACTGG
This sequence comes from Actinomycetota bacterium, assembly GCA_030853445.1. Lineage (GTDB taxonomy): Bacteria > Actinomycetota > Actinomycetes > Actinomycetales > Dermatophilaceae > Lapillicoccus. The sequence continues at coordinate 1,649 of JALYVC010000395.1, forward strand.
GCCAGGTCGGTGATCTCGCGCAGGCCGGAGTCCTGCCCCACCGGGCGGGCGCCCGAGCGGCAGAGCTTGATGCCGTTGTACTGCGCCGGGTTGTGGCTGGCGGTGAACATCGCGCCGGGCCGGTCGAGCGCGCCGCTGGCGTAGTAGAGACCGTCGGTCGAGCACAGGCCGATGAGGGTCACGTCGAGACCACGAGCGGCCGCCCCTTCGGCGAAGGCCCGGCTCAGCTCGGGCGAGCTGGGCCGCATGTCGTGGCCGACGACGATGCCGCTCGCCCCGTCGGGCAGGGCGACCACCTGGGCGAAGGCCGCCCCGATGGCCCGGGCCACCTCCGCGTCGAGCTGCTCGGGCACCAGGCCCCGCACGTCGTAGGCCTTGATGAAGTCGGACAGGCGTCGAGAGGTCACGGCTGCGAGCCTAGGCGAGGTCGGCCCTCGGGGCGGGAGCACCCGGCATACGGGACGCCGGGGGCACTGCGCAACGGCCGCGGTCGGCCGCTCGGACGGCGGGGGTCAGGAGTCGCGCAGTACCCGCAGGTGACCGCGGCGGCGCACCTCGACGGCGCCGGAGTCGGCCTCGCGGCGCTGCGTGTCGGTCTGTGGGG
>JALYVC010000513.1 GCA_030853445.1 Actinomycetota bacterium
GCCAGAGAATCACCTCAACCCCGCGAGGTTGAGGTGATTCTCTGGCTACCCAAAGGCGACTCGGGAGGCGGGCCACCACGACTTGCCGACCTCAGGAGGTGCGGAGCTTGCGACCTACACGGCCTGCGCGAGGACAACCACCTTCACGTAGCCGAGAGCGAGGTGACGGTGCGTCACCGAGGGTGAGGTCGAACAGCAGCTCGAGGGGGGTCGAGGCCCGACCCGTCTCATGGGGGTCCCTCCCGGTCATCGGCAGGACCCGGTGAGGCACGCGTCGAGGGGCAGGCGCCGCGTGGGGGTCGCTGGAGCGGTGGTCGGGCGAGGCGGCATCCCCGACGTCAGTCGGTCAGCGCAACCCCACCCGGCCCCCGCCCACGCGGACCGACGCGGACCGACGCGGACCGACGCGGACCGACGCGGTCAGGCGGTCGGCCAGACCCCGCGGGTGTACTGGTCGGGCCAGCCGGCGTCCTCGACCGCCACCCCCAGCTCGTGGGCCGCACGCAGCGGCCAGGACGGCTCCCGGAGCGCGGCCCGGGCGAGCAGCACGACGTCGGCCTCGCCGTTGGCGACGATCTTCTCCGCCTGGACCGGCTCGGTCACGAGACCGACGGCACCGGTGGGCACGCCTGCACCCGCACGCACGCCCGACGCCAGCGGCACCTGGTAGCCCGGTCCGACCGGTATCGACGCGGGAGCGTTGCCACCCGACGACACGTCGACGAGGTCGACCCCGTGCTCCCGCAGGGCGATCGCCAGCTGCGTGCTCTGCTCGAGGTCCCACCCGCCCTCGAGCCAGTCGGTGCCGGAGATCCGCACCAGCAGCGGCATCGCGTCGGGGATGACGTCGCGGACGGCATCGACGGTATCGAGCACGATGCGCGTGCGGCCTTCGAAGGAGCCGCCCCAGGCGTCGTCACGATGGTTCGACAGCGGCGAGAGGAACTGGTGCAGGAGGTAGCCGTGGGCCGCGTGCAGCTCGACCGTGTCGAACCCGGCATCGACCGCGCGCAGCGCCGCGTCCCGGAAGGCCGCCACGACGTCGCCGATCCCTGCGGCGGTGAGCGCCTCGGGCTCGGCGTAGGACGGGTAGGGGGCGGCCGAGGGGGCCACCGGCACCCAGCCCCCGTCGGTCGGCGGGACGCTTCCGCGGTGCGGCGCCCATGGCCGGTACGTCGAGCCCTTGCGTCCGGCATGGGCCAGCTGGGTCCCGATCAGCGCGCCCTGGGCGTGGACGAAGTCGACGATGCGGCTCCAGGCACCGGCCTGCTCGTCGGTCCAGATGCCGGCGTCCTCGGGCGAGATGCGTCCGTCGGGTGTGACGGCCGCTGCCTCGGTCAGGAGGAGCGCGAACCCCCCGGTGGCCCGGGCGCCGAGGTTGACCAGGTGCCAGTCCCCCGGCATCCCCTCGACCGCGGAGTACTGGCACATCGGCGCCAGCCAGATGCGGTGGCGCGCGGTCAGGCCACGCACGGTGATCGGGTCGAACAGGGCAGGCACCAGGGGTCTCCTCGGGGCGGCGGCACGGGGGAGGACGACACGGCACACCACGTCGTCCTCCTGCGCCAACCCCCGGCCCTCCGAGGGCATTCCGTCAGGGCGCCGCCACCCCGGGCGACGACGTCGCAGCCCGGGCGCCCCGTGCCCCCTGGGTGACCGCCACCCCCGGGACCGTCACGCCTGCGAAGGGCCGGGCCGAACGCTGCGGGAGGGGACTGGTGAGGTCGAACTTCTCGAGCGCGGTGCCCTGGGTGGTCAGGTCGATGGTGCGGGCGTAGACGGCGTCACCGGCGACACTGAGCGCCGCACCGGCCCGCCCGGCCAGCGACTGCCGCAGGACCTCGGCTCCGGTCGCTGTGTCGAGACCGAGCAGGTGGGACCCACCGTCTGCGTCGAGCGCGGCCCGGAACACGACGCCCCCGGCCAGGGCGAGGAACCCGGCTGCGTCCGCGACGCCCTGGTCGGCCTGCCACAGCAGCCGGCCCGTGGCCGGGTCGTAGGCGCGCAGCTCGGCCGCCCGGTCACCCACGGGAACGACGAGCACGTCCTGGGTGGAGACGAGGTTGCGCCACACCGGCTGGGGCAGGGTCTGGGTCCACACCACGTCACCCGACGAGGCGTCGAGCGCCCACACGTCGGAGCTGACGGTGCCGACGAAGAGCCGACCCCCGATGAGGTTGGTGGCGAAGCCGTCGAGCGTCTGCCCACTGCCGGACCCGAGGGTCCGGGTCCACTGCAGGACGCCGGTCTCCTCGTCGAGGGCGGCGACCTGCTCCCCACCCGACCAGCTGATGTAGACGGTCTTTCCGTCGGTGGTCGGCGAGCTGACGAACCCGAACCGCGCTGAGGGTGCGGTCCACCGCCAGGCGAGCGTGCCCGAGGAGAGACGGATCGCCTCGACCGTGCGGTCACCGACGCCGACGAAGACCCGTCCACCGCGGATCGAGGGTGACGACAGCGACATCTGCGTCAGGGCCCGGGTCCACCGGATCGCCCCCGTCGCGGCATCGACCGCCACCAGGGTGGGGGTGGGGCCGTCGGCGACCGCCACGACCATGCCGTTCCAGTAGGCCGGGGTGGTTGGGAAACCCCAACCGACGGAGACCGACCAGATCTTCCTACCCGTGCTCGTCGAGCGACGGGTGAGCGTGCGCCCGCCCGAGTAGAGGGCGTCGCCCACGACCGCGGCCGCGGAGAACTCGGTGGTCGTGGAGGCGGGTGCCGACCACGCCGCTCGCAGCCTCGAGACCGTGGACGGCGCAAGCGTCGACACGTCCCGGTTCGAGGCCTCGTGGTAGCTGCCTCGGCCACCCATCGGCCAGTCACCGAGGGCGGCCGTCGCGCCGGGCCAGACCTGGGCCGCGTTCGACCCCCACTCCGGCGTGTCCACCAGCGACGGTGCCTGCGCACCCCCGGGGGCCGCCACCCCCGGCCCGGCTGCCGCCACCGTCGCGACGAGCGCGACGACCACCGCCCACGTCTGCACCCGACGACATCCGCCGCGACGCGTTTCGACCCGACGACCCCGACGACGACGACCGATCACGGTCACCCCACCTCTCCCCGACCGGCGCGACACCGCCCCGATGACCATGTGCTGCCCCGCACGGGTCGCAGACTAGACCGGGCGGAATGTCCGGGGTGGGCTTTTTCCACAAACTGTGTCGAATCCGTTTTCCGCAGACCCTCGACACCCGCACCCAGCGGCTAGCCAGCCACCCCCGAGGCGACGGGGACGACCGCCGACCTGGCAGCGGAGAAGCCCTGTTCGAGGTCCGTGACGATGTCGTCGATGTGCTCGAGGCCGACCGAGAGGCGCACGAGGCCGGGGGTGACGCCCGCGGCCAGACGGTCGGCGTCGCTACCCTGGCTGTGCGTCGTCGAGGCCGGGTGGATCGCCAGCGAGCGCACGTCGCCGATGTTGGCCACGTGGCTGTGCAGGACCAGCCCCTCGACGAACCTTCTGCCGGCCTCCACCCCGCCCTCGATCTCGAAGGCGAGGACCGCACCGGCCCCCTTCGGCACGTACTTGCGGGCCAGGTCGTAGGACGGGCTGCTGGGCAGGGACGCCCAGACGACCTTCTCGACCTGGTCGTGGCCCTGCAGGAACTGCGCGACCCGCGCGGTGTTCTCCAGGTGGCGCTCCAGTCGCAGGCTGAGGGTCTCGATGCCCTGGCCGATCAGGAAGGCGTTGAACGGCGAGACTGCCGCCCCGGTGTCGCGCAGCAGCTGCACCCGCGCCTTGAGGATGAAGGACAGGTTGGCGCCGAGCGGGCTCCCGACGCCGAGGTCACGCCCGTAGACCAGGCCGTGGTAGCTCTCGTCAGGGGTGTTGTAGTTGGGGAAGCGCCCGGGGTCCACGGTGTAGTCGAAGCTGCCTCCGTCGACGATCGCTCCGGCGACGGTCGTGCCGTGGCCGCCGAGGTACTTCGTCGCCGAGTGCACGACGACATCGGCGCCCCACTCGAGCGGCCGCAGCAGGTAGGGCGTCGCGATGGTGTTGTCGACGACGAGCGGCACCCCGACGTCGTGGGCCACCGCGGCGACCCCCTCGATATCGAGGATCTCCGACTTGGGGTTGGCGATCGACTCGCCGTAGAAGAGCTTGGTGTGGGGGCGTACGGCGGCTCGCCAGGACTCGAGCGAGGTGGGGTCGTCGACGAAGGTGACGTCGATCCCATACCGGGGAAGAGTGTGCTTGAGAAGGTTGTAGGTGCCGCCGTAGAGCGCCGGGCTCGCCACGACGTGGCTGCCCGCCTCCGCGATGTTGAGGATGGCGAGCGTCTCGGCCGCCATGCCCGAGGCGAGCAGCAGTGCCCCCACCCCGCCCTCCAGAGAGTTGATCCTCTGCTCGACGGCGTCCTGCGTCGGGTTCATGATGCGCGTGTAGATGTTGCCGAACTCGCTGAGGGCAAACAGGTTCGCCGCGTGCTCGGTGTCGCGGAACTGGTAGGAGGTCGTCTGGTAGATCGGCAGGGCCCGGGAGCCCGTCGTCGGGTCGGGCGACTGGCCCGCGTGGATCTGCCGGGTCTCGAAGGCCCAGGTGCTGGGGTCGGTCATGAGGATGAGCTCCTTCGTGTCGTGCCGCCACGGCGGCGCTGCGTCTGGTGTCGCCGTCACCGGTGTGGTCGGGCGGTCCACTGCGAAGACGCGCACCGGTGACGGTGCGGGAGCCGAGGCCCCGCGCTTGCCGTGCACCCGGGAGGACGCACGGCCAGGTCTTCACCCGGGGCACCCCACCGCAGGTGGAGGGTTGCCGGTCAGCGAGCCGGGGCTTGTCGCTGACACTCATGACCTGTCGTGATCGTAGGACATCGTGGGTCCGACCCGCGAGCCACCGGTCTTGCGATGCGGACGCGCGACCGCGCCACCCGCAGGGGCAGACTGGCCTCATGAGCGTCACGACCCCGCCCGCGCCGTCCCACGTGGCCGGTGTCGGTGCCGCGCGGCTGGGCCACGGCCTGGTCATCGGCACCTTCTACCCACCGCACGCCGGCCACCTCGCCCTGATCCGGGCCGCCCTGTCGCGCTGCGACCGCGTGACCGTGGAGGTGCTCGGGGGCAGCACCGAGTCGATCCCCGTGTCGCTGCGCGAGGACTGGCTGCGCGAGGAGGCCCCCACCGCGCGGGTCGTCGGGGTGGTCGACGACGCCGAGATCGACTTCGGCTCCCCGTCGGCCTGGGAGCACCACACGGGCGTCATCCGCAGCCTGCTCGACCCGGCTGACGGAACGGTGGACGGGGTCTTCACGTCGGACGCCTACGGCGAGGAGCTGTCTCGCCGGCTCGGTGCGCAGTGGGTGCGGGTCGACCCCGACCGGTCCTCCCTCACCGTCTCGAGCACCGCCGTGCGGGCCGACGTGGCCAGTCAGTGGTGGGCCCTGCCGGCGCCGGTGAGGGCCTGGC
>JALYVC010000021.1 GCA_030853445.1 Actinomycetota bacterium
GGCGGCGACCGCGACCACGGCCGCCCAGTGGTCGCTGCCGAGCACGACGGGGTGACCGGCCACACCGCGGTATGCCGCCCGGGCCAGCGTCGATCCCGCCTCGTCGCTGGCGCCCACCACCGCGAGCAGGCGACGCACGACGTCCGGCCCGACGTCGGGCAGGTCGACCAGGGTGACGACGGCGACCTCTGCGACGACCGTGCCCGCGGTACCGCAGCTCGGCGCACCCCGGTGGGAGCCGAGGTGGCGCAGACCCGCGCGCAGCGAGGCCCCCATACCCTCGTCCCAGTCCGTCGCGACGACGACCTCGACGTCGCCCGCGCGCGGGTCCTCGGCCAGCACGGCAGCCGCCCGGTCGTGGGCCGCCCCGAGCACCAGGACCACGCGTGAGCACCCGCCGCTGCGCAGTGTGTCGAGCGAGCGGTGCAGCCACGACGTGCCGTCGGGGTCGCGCACGAGCGCCTTGGGAGTCCCCATCCGTCGCCCGGCGCCAGCGGCGAGCAGGAGTCCGACGGCTGAGGTCACGGCCTCATCACATCACGGCACCATGCCGCGGGGACGGTGAATCGCACCACATCCGGACCCGTCAGAGCCGGTGCAGACGGGTGTTGTGCAGCACCGGCTCCCCTGCCTCGTCGGAGGCGTCGAGGTCGACCAGCGCCACGACGCGCCAGTCGCGGTAGCCCTCCGGATCGTCGACGGCCTGCTCGAGGGCCCACCGACGGTGACCGTCGTCGGGCACGTCGATCGCCGGTTCGACGAGGTCACCCGGGTCGGTGTGCACCCGCAGGAGGGCCGGGCCGCGTGCGTCCGCGCCGAGACCGACCTCGTCGTGCTCGGCGAAATAGTCGTCCCCCGCCGCGGCCCAGTCGTCCGGTGACCAGCCGCCGCGCCGCAGCGGGACGCCCTCGGCGTCTCCTGCGGCATCGAGGGCGGCGAGGGCGGCCCACTCGCGCCGGGCGAGCAGATGCACACGCTGGAACATGGCGTTGCGCAGCAGCACCCGGAAGGCCCGGGTGTCGGTGCTCAGGCGCCGAGGGGGCGGGGCAGGCGCGTCCCCGGGGCGTCGTACGCCGTCATCGGGTGCAGTGAGCGACTCCCACTCGTCGACCAGGCTGGAGTCGGTCTGGTGCACCACGGCGCCCAGCCACGCGATGAGGTCGTCGACCTCGTCGGTCTTGACGCTGTCGGGCACGGTCTGGCGCAGGGCCCGGTAGGCGTCGGAGAGGTAACGCAGGACCACGCCTTCCGAGCGCGTCAGCCCGTAGACGCGTACGAAGTCGCCGAAGCCCATGGCCCGCTCGTACATGTCGCGCACCACCGACTTGGGCGACAGGGCCGACTCGGGCACCCAAGGGTGGCTCGTGCGGTAGGTCGTGAAGAGCGCAGTGAGCAGCTCCTGCAACGGTTTCGGCCAGGTGACCTCCTCGAGGAGCTCCATCCGCTCGTCGTACTCGATGCCCTCGGACTTCATCTGCGCCACCGCCTCACCGCGGGCGGCGAACTGCTGAGCCATCAGGATCGGTCGCGGGTCTTCGAGGGTCGCCTCGATCACCGAGACGACGTCGAGGGCGTGCGACGCCTCCTCGGGGTCGAGGACGTCGAGCGCCCCCAGGGCGAAGGCGGACAGCGGCTGGTTGAGGGCGAAGCCGAGCTGGAGGTCCTCGACGAGCCGCACGACCCGCCCGTGCGCGTCGGGGGTGTCGAGCTGCTCGACGACGCCGGCGGCCAGCAGCGAGCGGTAGATCTGCACAGCCTGTCGCACCAGGCGCACCTGGCGGCGGGGGTCCTCGTGGTTGTCGCGCAGCAGGTGCCGCATGGACGCGAGCGGGTCCTCGTCGCGTGCGAGCACCCCGAGGACCATCGCGTGGGTGACGCGCATCCGCGACAGCAGCGGCTCGGGCTCGGCGGCTACGAGCCGCTCGAAGGTCTCCTCGGTCCATCCAACGAAGCCGTCCGGGGCTTGCTTTCGCTGCACCTTCCGCCGCTTCTTCGGGTCGTCACCCGCCTTGGTCAGGGCCTTGTGGTTTTCGATGACGTGCTCCGGCGCCTGGACGACGACGGTGCCCGCCGTGTCGTAGCCGGCTCGACCGGCCCGGCCCGCGATCTGGTGGAACTCGCGAGCGCGCAGCACCCGCGAGCGCGACCCGTCGTACTTCGCGAGCCCGGTGAGCAGCACGGTGCGGATGGGCACGTTGATGCCGACCCCGAGGGTGTCGGTGCCGCAGATCACCTTGAGCAGGCCACGCTGCGCGAGCTGCTCGACCAGGCGGCGGTACTTCGGGAGCATGCCGGCGTGGTGCACACCGATCCCGTGCCGCACGAGCCGGGACAGGGTGCGGCCGAAGCCGGCGGCGAAGCGGAACCCGCCGAGGAACTCGGCGATCTGGTCACGCTCCTCGCGGGTGGCGACGGTGACCGACATGAGGGCCTGCGCCCGCTCGAGCGCCGACGCCTGCGTGAAGTGCACGATGTAGACCGGAGCCTGCTGCGTCACGAGCAGCTCCTCGATCGTCTCGTGCAACGGCGTCATGGCCCAGTGGTAGGACAGGGGCACGGGACGCTCGACCGAGGTCACCACGGCGGTGGGACGCCCGGTGCGGCGCACGAGGTCCTCCTCGAAGCGCAGGGTGTCACCGAGGGTGGCCGACATGAGCAGGAACTGCGCCTGCGGCAGCTCGAGCAACGGCACCTGCCAGGCCCATCCGCGTTCGGGCTCGGAGTAGAAGTGGAACTCGTCCATCACGACCTGCCCGACGTCGGCGGCGCGGCCGGAGCGCAGCGCGACGTTGGCCAGGATCTCGGCCGTGCAGCAGATGATCGGGGCCGACGGGTTGACCGAGGCGTCACCGGTGAGCATGCCGACGCGGTCGGCGCCGAAGACGTCGCACAGGGCGAAGAACTTCTCCGAGACCAGGGCCTTGATCGGAGCCGTGTAGTATGTGCGCCGTCCGTCGGCAAGGGCGCTGAGGTGGGCGGCCACGGCGACGAGGCTCTTGCCCGAACCGGTGGGGGTGGCGAGGATGACGTTCGCCCCCGAGACGACCTCGATGACCGCCTCGTCCTGCGCGGGGTAGAGCGAGAGGCCCTGCCCCTGCGCCCAGTCGACGAAGGCGTCGTAGACGGCGTCAGGGTCGGCGGAGGCGCCCCCGGGCGGTCGCAGCCGGTCGGCGACGTCGCCGAGTCCGGCGCTGGGCGGGGCAGAGGTAGAGGCGCTCATCAGACCCTCATCCTCCCGCGCCGGGGAAACCGCAGGGGACGGCGGCCCCTCAGCACGGGACCGGGGCGGCCCGGCCAGGCCCCCGCCCCTCTCTTCTCGCCCGCCGTGACATGACGCAGCGTCGACGGAGTTGACTCACGGTGCTCCATGCGTCGTCTGCGCCGACGCTGCGTCGAGTGGCCGGGCAGGGTGGTGTGGTGAGGCGGTGGTGCTCAGGCGGGGTGGGGCGAGGATGCCGCGTGGCCCACCGCACGACGCCGCTGGGCGCGGGCGATCGCCTCCCGGATGCGGGCCGTGACGCGCTGGGGGCGCGCAAGGTCTTCCCAGGTCACGCGGACGACCTCCCACTCGAGGTCGCGGATTCGGTCCTCGCGGACCTTCTCCAACGCCACGACCTCCCCCGGCGCCACCATGCGCCCGAAGAAGTCGACCGGGTCGGCCGTTCGGCCGTACTTCATCATCCCGTCAAACTCCACCACCACGCCCTCCTCCTCGAGGGCGAAGTCGGCGAAGGCCCGGAAGCCTCCCCCCGAGATCTCGAACTGGGGCGTCGCCGACAGCCCCATGCGGTGCAGCATCTCTCCCGTGCGGGTCTCCCCCGGCGACGCATGTCGACCGTCGGCTCGCTGCAGCACGGGACCAAGGCCCCGGACACCGGGGGTCCGACCCATCCGCAGGAGCAGGTCGTCGAGATCGTTACGGGTCATCGCCCCCTGGTGGAGCGCGCCGTCGGCGGCCACGAGCGCCGAGACCGGACCACTGCACGTGCCGACCTGGACCACCGCGAGGGCCGGGTGCACCGTCTCCCCCACGATGAGGTCGGGCGATGCGGCCCGCCCGAGAGACAGCCCCCGCCGGGTGCGCGGCGCCCCGGACGTGCGTCGGGTGAGCCGGACCGTGGAAAGATCTGCAGCGTAGGTCGGGAGGTCGAGCAGCAGCAACGCGGAGTGGTACGACGCCACCGCGCGCCCACCGTGGGATCGCAGCATCGCCCGCGTGGCGAGCCGGTGGCGCTCCTCGGGGTTTCCGGGAGTGCCGACGCTGCACCAGCCGCGGGCGAGTCGCGTCAGCTCACCCCTGTTGACCAGTCCCCTCACGTCGTGGACATCGAGTCCCGCGTCATAGAGGTCGCTGAGATCGATGATGCCGTGAGCGTCGGCCGCCGCAGTCCAGTCCATGACCCGGAGGCTCCTGCCACCGCGGTCGGCGCGCCAGACCTCCATACGGGGCCTGTGGACAGCCAACTCGGGCCGGGCTTTGTGGACAACCACGCGTCGAACCAACTCGACGCAGCGTCGACGCAGTTGACGCACGGAGTTCCGCGAGTCAAGTGCGTCGACGCTGCGTCGAGTACGGGGGGGTCAGTGCCTGACGAGCGACCACCCGTCGGCGGTGAACGCGGACTCGTCCCGCTCACCGTGGAGGTAGGCGCCGCCGGGGCCGGCGACCTCGACGCCGTCGACGTAGACGCCGCGTCCGTGCGAGTTGTCGTCCGTCACGAGCCGCCAGCGCACCGCGGTCGTGCCCGAGGGCAGCGTGGACCGCGCCTGCATCCAGGCCCGGATGCCGCTCACGGCCACGCTGCCGGCCGCGTGCACGACGTTCCCCCGGTAGCGCAGGTCGACCGGCACCGACGCCCAGGTCGTCCCGTCGGACGTGGCCTCGACGGTCAGAGGGTCGCTCTCCTCCTGGTCGAGCCACGCGTCGAAGGAGAGGCGAACCCCCCGACGGGTCGGGCGGGCGAGGGCGGCGGTCAAGGTCGAGGTCACTCCGTCGGTGACACCGGTGAACCAGGCGGTACGTCCGGCAGCCGGCTGCACGGGCTGCGCCATCGCGAGCCCCTGGGCCCAGGCCCGACGGGCCGGGTTGGTGCTCGCCCCGTCCCGTGACGGATGCACCCGGTTGGTGAGCAGCACCGCGAACGTCTGGGCGTCGAAGTCGACCACCACCGACGTGCCGGTATACCCCGTATGACCTGCCGTGACCGGGCTCGACATCCCCTGCATGTACCACCGCTGGTCGAGCTCGAAGCCGAGCCCGTGAGCGTCGCCGGGGAAGGCGCTGTTGTAGTCGGTGACCATGGACCGCACGCTGTCCTGCGACAGGATCCGGTGGCCGCGGTAGGTGCCGCCGTTGAGCAGCGCCTGACAGAGCACCGCCAGGTCGTCGACCGTCGAGAAGACCCCGGCGTGTCCGGCCACTCCACCGAGCGACCAGGCGTTCTCGTCGTGCACCTCTCCCCAGACCATCCCGCGGGGCGGGGAGGACTGGTACTCCGTCGCAGCGACCTGGGTGCGCGTGGCGAAGCGACGGAGCGGGTTGTAGCCAGTGGTGGCCATCCCCAGGGGCGCCGTCACCCGCTCGTGCACGACGACGTCGAGGGTCGAGCCGGTGAGCCGCTCCACCATGACACCCAGAGTGATCAGGTTGAGGTCGCTGTAGCGGTAGACCGTGCCGGGCGGGTCGTCGAGCGGCTGGTCCATCACCGCCTGGATGCGTGAGGGCACGTCGTCGTAGGCGCTCCACAGCGGCAGCCAGGCGACGAGGCCCGAGGTGTGGGTCAGGAGCTGGCGGACGGTGACGGTCTGCTTGCCACTGGCCGCGAACTCCGGCAGGTACCTCGCCACCGGGGCCTCCAGCTCGACCGTGCCCCGCTCGATGAGCTGCACGACGACGATGGAGGTGAAGAGCTTCGAGACCGACGCCAGGTCGTAGACGGTGCCCGCGGTCGCACGGACCCGTTGCGTGACAGGGGCTTGCACCGTCGCGTCTTCGTAGAGGTAGCTGTGGCCGCTGGCGTCCCGCGCGACGACCCGCCCTCGAGCGCCCATGACCGCGACGGCGCTCGGATACAGCGTTGACCCCGCCGCCGACTGCTGCTCGGAGGAGCGGATCTGCCTCACCGTAGCGGCGATCGGCGCCGGGAGCAGCCCGAGGGACTCCGGCCGCGCATCGCGCAGGACGGTCGACCGATCGGTGAAGTGGATCGTCACGCCGTCAGCATGCCTGCTGACACTACCGCCCACGACCCCGGTGTGCTCGGGCCCCGCCGCCCCGGTGGCAGCGCTGGCCACCCCGGTCCCGACGCCGACGAGCCCGAGCCCGAGCCCGGCGGCGAGGACGTGACGGCGGCTGGTGGTGCGCTCTGGCTGGCTCACGAGAAGACCTCCGTCGGTCGGTGAACGATGATGGCTGAGCTCAGTAGGAGAGACCGTAGCCGAGCGGGTAGGGCATCCGGTCCGGGTGACCCGCGACCGGGACGGCCACGGGCAGCTTCACGTCGGGTGATACGGCCCCGGTGGTCGCCCGGACGGCAGACGGCCGGGCGACGCGGCTGGAGGAAGTAGCTCGCGAGGTAGGGCGGCACGTCGCCGAGTAGGTGGCAACGGTCGGACGGCCACACCACCGAGACACTGAGCCACAGATCCGCACCCTGGCAAGCCCCCGGCATATCGCGACCGGTCTCGTGGTTACACCGTCATGGCCACCATGCAAGCCGTCTGGAACGGCACCGTCATCGCAGAGTCCGACGACACGGTCGTCGTGGAGAACAACCACTACTTCCCCCGCTCGTCCGTGCGTGACGACGTCGTCACGCAGAGCGCGACGACGTCCGTGTGCCCGTGGAAGGGTACGGCGTCCTACCTCTCGCTCGAGCTCGACGGGGAGACCAACCGCGACGCGGCGTGGTACTACCCACAGCCCAAGGAGAAGGCCGAGTCGATCCGTGACCGGGTCGCCTTCTGGAAGGGTGTCACCGTCTCGCCGAAGGCCTGAGGGCCCGAGCCCTCAGGCGTAGAACGACGGCTTCTCCTCCGCCCGTACGGCGACCCGTCGGCCCGACCGCTGGGCCTCCACCCCGGCTTCGCTCGCCAGGGCGGCGAGATAGCCGTCCCACGCCGACGGACCGCCGATGCGACCCTGTCGGGCGGCGTCGACCCAGGCCTGCACCTCGAGGTCGTACGCCTCGACGAAGCGACTGACGTAACCGGGATGCTCGGCCACTGCGGCGTACCCGGCAGACCACACTGTGAGCCCGGCGGTGCGCCCCATCTGCGCCACACCCTGCTCAAAGACGGCCTCGGTCGTCACCTGGTAGCCGAAGCCGAGGTTCACACTGATCTCGATCTCGGCGAGGACGCCGTTGGCGAGCTCGAGCAGCACCAGCTGAGGTTCCGAGACGCCCTGCGGGGCAAACCGGTTGCGTCGAGTGCGCAGCACCTCGACCGACACGACGGGCGACCCGGCGAGCCACGGCACGATGTCGAGCTCGTGCACCACCGAGTCGGTGATGAGCATCGACTCGGTGTAGCCCGGAGGGGTCGAGGGGTTGCGGTGCGCGCAGTGCAGCAGCAGCAGCTCACCGGCCTGCCGGGACTCGACCAGCTGGCGCAGGGCGACGTACTCGCGGTCGAAGCGGCGCATGAACCCGACCTGGATCCGCGGTCGGTCACCGGCCACCTCGGCGTCGACGAGGCGTCTCGAGCCGTCCGAGGTCGGGGTGAGCGGCTTCTCGCAGAGGATTTCGACCTGCGCCTCGAGGGCCCTGAGGACGGCCTCCTCGTGGAAGGGCCCGGGCGAGGCGATGATGAGCGCATCGAGGTCGTCGCGCTCCAGGGCATCCTCGACCCGCGCGCGCGGCTGGGCCCCCGGCGCGCCTGCGGCCACCCTCGCCGCCCGGTCCCCGTCGGGCTCGATCACCGAGGCGACGGTGGCCCCGGCCGTGCGAGCAGAGATCCGCCGCACGTGGTCGGCGCCCATGATGCCGGCGCCGACGACGCCGACACGCAGGTCACGGCCGGTCATGGCGTCCACTGCCGCAGGACATGGCCGTCGGTCTCGATGGCGCCCAGCACCCCGGAGCGTAGGGCGTCGACCGAGTCGGCCAGCGTAGGCCGCAGGGCCCGCGACGGGGGGGACACGTCGACGGAGGTGAGCTCGAGGACGGCGATGGTCATGGGGCTGCTCCATTGTCGCGCGCTGCCGGCAGCGGCGGCGGCGTTGACGGGGTGGGTGGTCGTAGGGCAGCCTAGACTACATTGTTAAGACAAACCAGTCCGCCCAGGAGGACTCATGACCACCCCGAACGGCCAGCACCACGAACAGAACGAGGACGACCCCCAGACCCCGTACGACGTGCTGACCATGGGCCGCGTGGGGGTCGACCTCTACCCTCTGCAGGACGGCGTCGGACTCGAGGACGTCACCACCTTCCAGAAGTACCTCGGCGGCAGCGCCGCCAACGTCGCCGTAGCCGCGGCCCGCTACGGCCACTCGGCCGCCCTGGTCAGCGGCACGGGGGACGACCCCTTCGGGCGCTACGTGCACCGTGAGCTCCTGCGGCTGGGGGTGAGCGACCGCTTCGTCAAGGTGGTCGGTGAGCACCCGACTCCGGTGACCTTCTGCGAGATCTTCCCGCCCGACGACTTCCCGCTCTACTTCTACCGCCGGCCGAAGGCGCCGGACCTGTGCGTCAGCGACGACGACATCGACGCTGTGGCAGTGCGGGAGGCCCGCATCTTCTGGGCCACGGTGACCGGGCTCAGCGAGCAGCCGAGCCGCAGCGCCCACCACACGGCGTGGGCCGCAAGGGGCCGCGCGCCCCTCACGGTGCTCGACCTCGACTACCGCCCGATGTTCTGGGACACCCCGGCCGAGGCCTCCGAGCAGGTCGGCCTTGCCCTGCAGCACGTCACCGTCGCCGTCGGCAACCGTGAGGAGTGCCAGGTGGCCGTTGGCGAGACCGAGCCCCTGCGGGCCGCCGACGCCCTGCTCGAGCGCGGCGTCGAGCTGGCGATCGTCAAGCAGGGCCCCAAGGGGGTGCTTGCGCGGACACGCGACGAGACGGTCGAGGTCCCCCCGCAGGCCGTCGAGGTCGTCAACGGGCTCGGCGCCGGCGACGGCTTCGGTGGCGCCCTGTGCCACGGCCTGCTGGAGGGCTGGGACCTCACGCGGATCCTGCGCTTCGCCAACGCCGCCGGCGCGATCGTCGCCTCCCGGCGCGAGTGCTCGACGGCCATGCCGACGACCGCCGAGGTCGAGGCCGTGCTGGCCGGCTCGGCCACCCCGCTGCTGCCGGCCGGGGGCACCGATGTCCTCCGCTGAGC
>JALYVC010000027.1 GCA_030853445.1 Actinomycetota bacterium
GCCCTTGACCATGCCGCGACCGTGGTCACCGTCACCGGCGACCGCATCGATCCGGCCGAGCTCGTCCTCGGCGGCGGCCACGGCGGCCACCATCTCCTCGAGGCACGCGAGCACCGCTCGGGCACACTCCTTCGAGGCTTCGGAGCCGGGCGGAACCGCCGCTCTGGCCACCACGGTGGGAGGCGTGCGCGGAGCAGCACCGGGCCCGGTGACTGCGGACCCCTTGCGATAGGCCGGCGTGGAGGCCGGTGCCCGCCACAGCCGCTCCAGCTCGTCGTCGAGCCAGACCAGCGTGAGCGAGCAGCCCGACATGTCGAGGCTCGTCACCAGCTCACCGACCTCTGGTTCGACCACCGACACACCCGCCTCCGCGAGGAGCCGGGAGACGTGGCGCCACAGCACGAACAGCTCCTCGTACTTCGTGGTCCCGAGCCCGTTGAGGATCGCGGCGACCCGAGGGGAGGAGCCGTCGGGACGCTCGGCAAGCACCCCCTCGACCAGCCGGGTCGCCAGGTCGCGCGCTGACGGGAGTGGTGCATCCTCCACCCCCGGCTCACCGTGGATGCCGAGGCCGACGCCCATGGTGCCCGCGGCGACGGTGAACAGGGGCTGGTCGGCACCCGGCATGGTGCAGCCGCCGAAGGCCACGCCGAGGGTCCGGGTGCGGTCGTTGGCCAGGCGCGCCAGGCGCTCGACCTCGTCGAGGGACCGTCCCTCGTCGGCAGCGGCCCCCGCCACCTTGAAGACGACGAAGTCTCCGGCGATGCCTCGTCGCCTGGAGACCTCGGAGGGTGGGGCGCTCGCGATGTCGTCCGTGACGAAGACGACCCGGGTGTCGATCCCCTCGGCGATGAGCCGCTCCTGGGCGAGGGTGAAGTTCATGACGTCACCGGCGTAGTTGCCGGTGGAGAAGAGCAGACCGGCGTCGGAGGCGGCGGCCCTCCCGACCGAGCACGCGTCGACGGTGGACGGAGACGTGAAGATGTTGCCGACCACGGCGCCGTCGGCGAAGCCCGGACCGACGACGCCGCAGAAGGCGGGGTAGTGACCCGACCCACCGCCGACCACGACCGCCACCTTGCCGTGCGGGGTCTCGCTCGACCGCACGACCCCGCCGGGGACCCCGACGACGAGGTCACGGTGGACGTCGAGAAACCCTTCGAGCATGTCGTCGGTGAAGGTATGGGGGTCGTCGTGGACGTGGGTCATGGATGTCGTCCTTCGTGCTGGCGAGGGGTGGATGAGCTCGGAACGGCAGGGTCGGCCACCCGACCCCGATCTGCTGGCGCGGGGTCAGGAGCCCGGGGTGATGACGGCCTTGACGGACGTCGGGTCATCCCGGCCGACGGTGAGGGCCGCCACCGTGTCGTCCAGACCGAAGTGCCCGGTGACCAGGCGGTCGAGTTCGACCCGACCCGTGCCCACGAGGGCGATGGCCGTGGGCCACGTGTTGGCGTAGCGGAAGGTGCCCGTGACCTCGATCTCGTGGTTCTGCACGTGGGAGAGAGGGAGCTTGAGCTCGTCCCCACCCATCCCCACGAGGACGACCCGCCCGGACGGTGCGACCTGTCGGATACCTGCGGCGGTGGAACCGGGATGTCCGCTGCACTCGAGCATCACCGTGGGCTGCACGCCTGAGTCCTGGAGCGAGGTGAGGTCGACACGCACCGCGCCCGTGGCGCCCAGGGCCACGGCCAGGTCCAGCCGGTGCTGGTTGACGTCGGCCACCACGACCTCGGTGGCCCCGAAGGCGAGCGCACACTGCACGGCGACGAGCCCGACCGGACCGGCCCCCGTGACGAGCACCCGGCTGCCCGCGGTGGTGCCCGCCTTGCGGTTGGCCCAGATTCCGACCGACAGCGGCTCGAGCAGCGCCGCCTCGTCGTCCGACATGGAGTCCGGGACGCTGTGCGCGAACGCCTCGTGGACCACGACGTACTCCGAGAGCGAACCGTCGATGGGTGGGGTCGCGAAGAACCGCATCCCGGGACAGAGGTTGTACCGCCCGGCCCGGCACTCGGCACAGGTGAAGTCAGGCACCCCCGGCTCGATGGAGACCCGCTGCCCCACCCTGTCCGCGGCGACACGGTCACCCACCGCCACCACGCGCCCGGCCGACTCGTGCCCGAGCACCATCGGTGACTCGACGACGAAGTCGCCGATCCGTCCGTGCTCGTAGTAGTGGACATCCGAACCGCAGACCCCCACGGCTTCCACGCGACACAGCACCTCGTGCGGGCCCGGCCGGGGGACGGGACGGTCCTCGATGACGACGTCACCGACGCCCCGCAGCACCGCTGCACGCATCGTCGCGGAAGGGCTCGCGAGAGGAGGGCCCACGCTCACTTGGAGTCCTCGTTGGCGATGTCACCGGTCTTCAGGTTGGCGTCGATGAGGGCCGGGATGCCGGCCAGGAAGGCCTCCTTGTCGGTCACCACGTGCTTCATGAAGGTGTCGACGTTGGACTGGTTCACCTCGGGCATGAGGTAGACGGGGTTCTTGTTGACGTCCTCCTTGCGGGCGATCTTGGCGGCGACGGCCAGTCCGGTAGCGAGCTCGACGGTGCCGTGCTGCAGGTTGGTGCCGATGAAGTCGCCGTTCTTGACCGCGTTGAGCCCGTCCTCGATCCCGTCGACCCCGACGATCGGCAGCTTGACGCTTGCCTCCCGGGTGGCCTGGAGCGCGCCCAGCCCCATGTCGTCGTTCTCGGCCACGATGCCGTTGAGCTGGGCTCCGAAGCTCGAAAGCCAGTTCTTGGTCTTGTTGACGGCCTCGTCCCGCTTCCAGTTGGCGGTGTCCTTGGCCAGGATCTTGATACCGGGGTACTTGGCCAGCACGTTCTGGATGCCCTTGGTCCGGTCGAGCTCACCCGACTGCCCGAGCGGGCCCTGGAGCACGACGATGTTGCCCTTGCCACCGAGCTTGTCGGCCATCATCTGCATCTCCTGCTCGCCGGCCTTGACGTCGTCCGGCAGCACCGTCCCGGCGAGGTCCGTGCTGTTGAGGCTGGCGTTGACCGCGAGGAAGGGGATGTTCTTGGCCTTCGCCGAGGCGACCTGCGGCGAGAGGGAGTCCGCCTGGACCGGCACCACGACGATCGCGTCGACACCGGCGTTGACGAACTGGTCGACCTGGCTGGCCTGGGTGTTGACGTCGAGGTTGGCGGAGTTCCAGAGCACGTCGATGTCATTGGCCTTCGCGTAGGCGTCGATCCCGGCCTTCCCCGCGGTGATGAAGGACGACATGTCGTAGACGCTGATGCCGATGCGGAGCTTGGCCGCTCCACCGCCGGACGCGGTGCCTCCGGCGTTCTTGGTCGGGTCTCCGGCTCCGCAGGCGGCAGCGGAGAGGAGGGCGGCTCCGGTGAGGGCCACGGTGAGGACGCGCAGGGATCGGGACATGGGGGTCTCCATTTCGGGTGGTGGTGCGCCGACCCGGTCCGGGACGGCAAGGGGTGGTGAAGAGGTCGTGCAGGGGGTCACCGACAGGGGCCCTCGAGTGGGTGCGGCGACCGCGGGAGGTCAGGTCTGACGACGGGACGACCACACGTCGACCGCTACGGCGGCGACGATGAGCACGCCCTTGATGACGTTCTGCCAGTAGGCGGGGACGACCAGGATGTCGAGCCCGTTGTTGAGCGTCTGGATCAGCAGCAGGCCCAGGGCGGTCCCCCAGATGCTGCCGCGGCCGCCGAGCAGGCTCGCCCCGCCGATGACCACTGCCGCGATGGCGTCGAGCTCGTAGCCCTGGCCGAGGTTGGGGGGGCCGGAGATGACGCGGGAGGCGAGCATGATGCCCGACAGGCCGGCCAGCGCCCCACTGATCGCGTAGACGCTGAAGAGGATGCGACCGGTCTTGATGCCGGCGATCTGAGCGGCGACGGGGTTGCCGCCGGTCGCGTAGATCCGCATGCCGTAGGACGTGCGGCGCATCACGACCGCGAACCCGATGATGCCCACGATCATGACAATCACCGGGATCTGGAGCCCGAGGTAGGTGGTGTTGGCGATGTTGCCGAACTCGCTCGGCAGACCGTTGATGGGTGCGCCGCCACCGACGACGTAGGCGAACCCCGAGGCGGTGGTCAGCATCCCCAGCGTGGCGATGAACGGAGGGACGTTGACCCGCGAGACGAGGAACCCGTTGATGGCACCGGCCACCAGGCCGACGAGCATCGCCACCGCGACCGAGAGCCAGATCCGTTCGGGGTGTCCCTTGACCACCGACGCACCCGTCATCGCGCTGAGGGCGATGACCGACCCGACCGACAGGTCGATGCCCCCGGTGAGGATAACGAGGGTCTGACCGAGCGCGATGAGCGCGAACGGGGCCGCAGCCACGGCGATCGTCTGCATGTTGTCGAGCGTGCCGAACCGGGCGCTGCGGTAGCTGAAGTAGGCGATGATCAGCACCATCACGATGACCATGGCCCGGCGGATGGCCTGGTCACGCAGCCACGGCCCGCTGAAGCGGGCGGCCGTCTCGTCAGACGCCGTCGAGGGCGTCGGGGGGGCCATCTGCTGGGTCGTCATACGTCGTCCTTCGTCGGGGCTTCTGGGGTTGGGGCGGCTGGGGTGGGGACGGCCGGGGTCGAGGCGTCGGGAGTCGACTCGAGACCCGCGGCCAGGCGGAAGATGACGTCCTGGGCCGACGCCGACGACAGCTGGGTCCGGTCGAGCTCGCCGACCACCCCGCCCTCGCGCATCACCAGCGCCCGGTGGCTCAGGCTGAGGACCTCGGGCATGTCGGACGACGCCATCAGCACCGCCATGCCCGAGGCGGCGAGGTCGGTGATGATCTTGTAGATCTCGCTGCGGGCGCCGACGTCGACCCCACGGGTCGGCTCGTCGAGCAGCAGGACCTCGACCGTGCCGGTGAGCCACCGGGCGAGCACGACCTTCTGCTGGTTACCGCCCGAGAGCGTGCCCACCGACTGGTTCAGCCCCCGGCTCCGCAGGTGCACCGAGTCCATCGCCGTCCGGACGCTCGTGGTGCGGGCTCGTTGACGGAGCCACCCTCCGGCGGTGAAGCCCGAGAGTCGTGGGAGTGAGCCGTTGTCGAGCACGCTCATCGTGAGGACTGCTCCGGCACCCTTCCGGTCCTCGGGGACGAGGGCCATTCCCCGGGTGATGGCGTCGGCCGGGCGGTTGCGCCGGACCGACCGGCCCCCGACCTCGACCGTCCCCGCTTCCGTGCGGCGCACACCGAAGACGCCTTCGAGCAGCTCGGTGCGACCGGCGCCGACGAGGCCGGCCAGGCCGACGATCTCGCCGCGGCGGACGGTGAGGTCGACCCCCTCGGCCGCTCCGCGCAACCTCAGGCCACGCAGCTGCAGCGCCACGTCCGTTCCCGGCTCGTGCAGTACGGGAAAGAGGTCCTCGAGCTCACGGCCGATCATGGCGTGGACGATGTCGTCGTCGGTCACCTTCGCGACCGACTCGTCGAGCACCAGCCCACCGTCGCGCAGGACGACCACCCGGTCGGCCAGCGCGCGGATCTCCTCCATCTTGTGGGTCGTGTAGAGCATCGCGACGCCCTGGTCGCGAAGCCGGTTGACGACGGCATACAACCGCTCGACCTCGCGTTCCGAGATCGCCGAGCTGGGCTCGTCCAGCAACAGGACCTTGGCGCCGCCACTGGAGTTCTTGACGATCTCGACGATCTGTCGCAGTCCCACCGAGAGCGAGCGCAGCCGGGTCTGGGGGTTGATGTCCACCCCGAAGACCTCGAGCAGCTCGTGGGCCTGGCGGGCCATCGAGCGGCGGTCGAGCAGGCCCGCCCTGGTCCGGGTCTCCCGGCCCAGGAACAGGTTCTCGTAGACCGTCATGTCGAGGATGGGCGCCAGCTCCTGCGGCACGATCGCCACGCCCTGCTGGTGGGCGGCGTGGGGATCGGCGTGCGCGAGGGGCGATCCGTCGATGAGGACGCTGCCACCGTCGGGACGCAGCTGGCCGGACGCGATCTTCATCATCGTCGACTTCCCGGCGCCGTTCTCACCGGCCAGGGCGGTCACCGTGCCGGGCTCCAGCGTGAGCGAGACGCCCCGCAGGACCGGCACTCCACCGAAGGCCTTGGTCAGGTCCTGGCACTGCAGGGCGGCGTCAGCCACGGGTCCTCCGACATCGTCGTCGACCGCGCCCAGTCACGCGGAGAGTGTTCGTTCGTGTGAACTTCACACGAAGGGACCTGCTCTGTCAAGGTTTCGCAACCCCATTGCTTTCGAAACGAACGTCCAGCGGCGTCTCCCGTGTGAGAATCGGGACCACGAAGCAACACCAGGGACCAGTGCGGCCCCCACCCCCAGGAGGCCCGTGTGGTGACCAGGAGCAGCGTCGACGTCGAGAGCCGACGCGTCGCCCTGACGCAGCTGCTGGCCGTGGACGGCACCCTGCGGATCGACGAGCTCGCCGACCGCTTCCACGTCAGCACGATGACGGTGCGCCGAGACCTCCAGGCCCTCGAGGACCAGGGTGTCGTGCGGCGGGTGCGAGGGGGCGCCGTGAGCGGCGCCGAGTCCTTCGAGCAGCGCGAGCGACGGGCTGGGGCCGCGAAGGAGGCGATCGCGCGCAAGCTCGTGACCCTGGTGCCGACCGGAGGGGTCGGCATCTGCATGGATGCCTCGTCGACGATCGCGGCCCTCGCCGGGCTGCTCCCCCACACGGAGAACCTCTCGGTCGTCACCGACGGCATCGAGACCTTCCTGACGCTCCAGCGCGACACCCGGGTACACGCCTACCTCACGGGTGGTCAGAAGGACCCCAACGCCGGATCCCTCGTCGGTCCGGTCGCGACCTCGACCCTGAGGCAGTTCTCGTTCGCCCGTGCCTTCCTGTCAGCGGCCGCCCTCGACACCCGCTTCGGCACGAGCGAGTTCAGCGCCGAGGAGTGCGAGGTGAAGAAGCTCATGGCCCAGCTGTCCGACCACGTGGTCGTCGCGGTGAACTCGGGGAAGTTCGAGACCGGTTCTGCGGCAAGGTGTCTCGTCTGGGACCAGATCGACCTGCTCGTCACCGAGCTCGACCCGAGCGACCACCGGTTGGACGCCTACCGGGACCTCGTCGACCTGCTCTGACCCCTCCTGCCCGCGGGATGCGAGGGATGACAACGAGCGACTCCTCCGGGTTGTCGCCGTCGGGCGGATGACCAGGTAGTCACCACCGGTCGGGTCTCGTGGGTGGGCGCAGTCGACCACGACCTGACGAACGAACGGGTGGCCGCGGGTCTCCATCACCTCGACGTGACCGGGCGACCCGCGCAGCGGCAGGAGCCGTCCTCACCCGAGCCGGGCGAGAGTCGCCCGCGCCTGGCGCAGCACCGGCTCGTCGACCATCCGCCCGTCGTGACGGAACACGCCCTTCTCCCGCGTCGCCGCGTCGAGCACACCGTGCGCCCAGGCGACCATCTGCGCCGTCGGGGCGAAGGCCTCGCGAATGACCGCGACGTGGCTCGGGTGGATGCAGGCCTTGGCCCCGAAGCCCACGTCCATGGCCTCCAGCGACTCGCGGCGCAGCCCCTGCACGTCGGCGATGTCGAGATGCACGCCGTCGACGGCCGTCTTCCCGGCAGCCCCGGCCGCGAGCAGCACGCAGGTCCGGGCGTGCTCGACCACCGGGTGGTAGCGGCCGTCGTCCCCCCGGCTGCGTCGGCCACCGAGGTCGGCGACGAGGTCCTCACCTCCCCACATGACCGCCTCGCAGGCAGGGTGGGCCGCGATCTCCTCGGCGTGCAGCACGCCTCGCGCCGTCTCGCAGAGGGCGAGGACCCGCAGCCCCTCGAGCGGGTCGAGGTCGGCGGCACCCGTCGCCTTGGGCAGCATCACGAGGCGGTGACCGACCCGGTGCAGCATGGCTACGTCTTCGGCGAACCACGGTGTGTCAGCGGCGTTCACGCGCACGAAGACCTGGCCACCGAGCGCCGACAGGTCAGCCTCGACAGCCGCCCGCGCCCCGTCCTTGTCGCCCGGCGCCACCGCGTCCTCGAGGTCGAGGATCACGGTGTCGGCACGCTCGACCGCCTTGGCGAAGCGCTCGGGCCGGTCCCCGGGGCAGAACAGGAGCGCCGGGCCGAGGGCGTCGGTCGCCGACGGGTCGTCGTACGAGGTCATGGCCCCGCCGGGGCGCGACGCATCATCGCCGAGCGCTCGGCGACCGCGACGACGGCGCCGTGCTGGTTGTGAGCCGTGTGCTCCAGCACGACGATCCCCACCTCCGGACGCGAGCGCGACTCGCGCTTCGAGAGCACGACCGTGCTCGCGAAGAGGGTGTCCCCACCGAAGACCGGCGCGGGGAAGGTGATGCGTGCGAAGCCGAGGTTGGCGACCGTCGTCCCGAGGGTGATGTGCCCGACCGCGAGCCCGACGAGGGTCGAGAGGGTGAGCATGCTGTTGACCAGGCGCCTGCCGTACTCCCCCTCCTCGGCCGCCACCGCGTCGAGGTGCAGGGCGGCCGGGTTCATGGTCAGCATGCTGAAGATGCCGTTCTCGGCGTCCTCCACCGTCTTTCCCGGGGCGTGGACGTAGCGCACCCCCTCCTGCAGCTCCTCGTAGTAGAGCCCGCGCTGCGCCACGACGGGCAGGCTCATCGGGTCGGGTCGCTGCTCGGCGTGGTCGCTCATCCTCCGCACGCTACCGCTCACCCCGGCGCACCCGGGGGTTCGGGCTCACGCAAGAGCCCCCGGTCGTGGACGACGCGGGGGCTCTCGGGCCGGAGACCGGCTGGCTGGCGGTGGCGGTGGGATTTGAACCCACGGTGGAATCGCTTCCACACACGCTTTCGAGGCGTGCTCCTTAGGCCGCTCGGACACGCCACCGCCGAGCAGGCTACCGGAGGCGGCGCTCGGCGAAGAAATCGAGCAGCACCTGCGCGCACTCGGCCTCACGCACGCCGCCCACGACCTCGACGGTGTGGGTGGCCCGCCGGTCACGCACGAGATCCCAGACCGAGCCGCACGCGCCGGCCTTGGGGTCCCACGCCCCGAGCACGAGCGTGGGCACGCGGGCGAGCAGCACGGCACCCGCGCACATCGGGCAGGGCTCGAGCGTGACCACCAGCGTGCAGCCGAGGAGCCGCCAGGACCCCGTCTGCCGGGCCGCTGCACGCAGGGCGACCACCTCGGCGTGGGCCGTCGGGTCGGTGTCGACCTCGCGCGCGTTCCACCCCTGCCCCACCACCTCGCCGCCGGCGGAGACGACGACGGCGCCCACCGGCACGTCGCCCGCGGCGCCGGCCCGGGCGGCCAGCTCGAGGGCCTGCCC
>JALYVC010000074.1 GCA_030853445.1 Actinomycetota bacterium
TGCGGCCACGGCCAGGCCACGCATCCCTCGAGGCTCTTGGTCTGCTGGACCATGATCGGCGCGCGCTGTCCGGGTCCGGGGCAATGGGTGTGCTGGTAGCCGAGCCCGTGGCCGACCTCGTGGCCGACCAGGTACGCACGGTATGAGGTGAGGTCGATGCCGTAGGTGGCGGCGCCGGTGACCCAACGGGTGAGGTTGAGGACGGCGCGGGACCCGTTCCAGCAGGACACCTGGTCGGTGGTGACATCGAGCGGTGCGCAGAGCCGCTGCGTCGCGGCAGGACTGGCCAACGTCACGCGGATGTCGACGTGGGCGCCGGCGGCACGGTCGGCGATGCTCACGGGGACGAACCTGACGTCGTCCTGGGTCTGCCACCCGCGGGAGTCGGTGAGCACCGCGTGCACCACCTCGGCGAACTCATCGCGGGACTGCGGAAGCCCGTCCTCGACGTCCACGCCGTAGGTGACCGTGCGACCGGTCGACTTCACGGGGCCGTCGGGGATCTCGATCGGCGTGAAGGTGCCAGCCCCGCTCAGGAGCACCGAGGTGGACGCGGGGACCGGTGCCGAGACCCCGATCGACGGAGCGCTGGACGGCGCTGTCGCGGTTCCCGTCGTCTGTGCTGTCGCCCCTGCTGAGGAAGGTGCCGCAGGCGTTGTCGTGACGCTCGCCGCCGGAGCCGGAGGCGCGTTCGCAGGTGCCGACGCGGTGGCCCCGGAGCCTCCGGCCGTGGTGATCGGCGGACCAGGCAGGTCACCGTCGGCTGTCCCGCCCTGCACCACGTCGTCGGCCGGTTCGCCCTGGTCCAGCGCGGCCGGGCCCTGAGCGGTCAATGCTCCCACGGTCGCCCCGGAGGCCAGGATCGTCGCCGGGTCCTCGTGCCATCTGGCGACGACTGTGCCGGCGAGCAGGACGGTCAAGGCGACGACCGCGGTCCGTCGCAGCCGGGCGTTGCGACGGCGACGACGGCGAACCCGGTCAGGGACGGTGCGCTCGCGGCCGTCCTTCGAGTCGCGGCGGCGCAGCTCGACCCGTCCGGAAGCCGGCCACGTAGTCTCGGCCCGTTCTGGGCGACTGCGCCACCCGGCCTGCGATGCGTCCGGCTCGAGTGCCTGTCGCCTCGCGGCGCCCAGTCCCAGATCCGACGTCGAACGGTCGACAGACGTGGATGCGGACGAGGACGACGTGCGCTCTTCCGGCCCCGGACGGTCGGCGCCCGGCGGGGAGAGATGGGTGTCCAGGGTCGACATGGTCTCCGCTCGAGTGCGTGTGGCGCCTGTCAGTATCGTCCCCAGGTCACGAGTCAAGGGGGACGCTGGCCGGTGGCTCGCCCGGCGTGTTCCGCCGCCGGTCACGCTCTCGGGTGTGCCTGCTCGTAGGAGCGCCTCAGCCGGTCGATGGAGACGTGCGTGTAGATCTGGGTCGTCGCGAGACTCGCGTGTCCGAGCAGCTCCTGGACCATCCGCAGGTCTGCGCCCCCTTCGAGCAGATGGGTAGCGGCACTGTGTCGCAACCCGTGCGGGCCTAGATCTGGCGCGCCCGGCACCTGCGCGAGCATCCGGTGAACGAGGGTACGGACCTGGCGGGGGTCGACACGTCTGCCCCGGTTGCCGAGGAACAACGCCGGACCGCTGTCGGACGTCGCGAGCTCGCTCCGACGAGAGAGCCAGCCATCTAGGGCCCGGCGGGCCGGCAGCCCGAACGGCACCATGCGTTCCTTGTCGCCTTTGCCGACCACCCGGACCAGGTCGACGGCGCGGTCCACGTCGTCGACGTCGAGGGCGGTGAGCTCCCCGACCCGGATCCCACTGGCATACAGCAGCTCGAGCACGGCTCGGTCGCGAACGTGCCCGGGGTCGCCGTCATCCGCCGCTACCGCCGCTGTGTCGAGCAGGCGCTCTGCCTCGCCCTGGCGCAGCACACCTGGCAACGACCCTGACCGGCGTGGCGCCACCAGTCGCAGCGACGGGTCAGCGCTCGTGTGACCCGTGCGTGTAGTCCAGCGGAAGAACGTGCGAGCGCCAGCGGCCCGTCGTGCCACCGTGGACCGGGCCGCGCCAGCAGTCGACTGCGCCGCGAGCCAGGCCCGCAGGTCCGCGAGCCTGAGCGCCTCGACGTCGTCGACGCCGCGGTCGGCAGCGAACTCCAGCAGGGCGGCCACATCGGACCCGTAGGCACGCAGGGTGTGCTCGGAGCGCCCACGTTCCGAGCGCAGGTGCCGCACAAAAGCCGCCACCAGCTCCGAGCGCTCGTCCGACGTCCCCACCCGCCCCACGGTCCCAGACGAAACGTCGTCCGCCTAGAACCAACAGCCGAGCCGCGGCCGAGCCGCGAGCGCGCCACGACCGAGCACGACCGAGCCGCGGGTCGGTGCGTTCATCGACGTCCCGCCCCGGGTTTGCGCCAGCCCACCGTGTCCCGGACGACCAGCCCGCCGAGCAGGAGCCGGCCCAGCGCGGCCTGGGCGGCCGTGGACGACACCCCAGCGGCGACAGCGACCCGGTCCACGCTCCCGCCCCTGCGGACCGGGACGGCCGAGAGCACCGCGGCGTCCTCGGGGTCGAGCAGGTCGACAGCCGCGACGGGTGCGCTGCGCCGGGGCGCCGCGTCCACCCCCATCGAACCGATGAGATCGAGTACCTCCTCCACATCCGTGACGATCTGGGCCACCCCCTCACGCACCGCCTGGTGACACCCCGCCGACGCCACCGAGGTGATCGGTCCCGGAACGACGCCGACGGGTCGTCCGCAGCTGGCCGCCGATCGGGCGGTGTTGAGGGATCCCGACCGGAGCCCGGCCTCGACCACCACCGTGCCGCGCGTCATCGTGGCGATCAGCCGGTTGCGCAGCAAGAACCGTCCGGCCGTCGGCGCGGAGCCCGGGGCCGGCTCGGAGACGACCGCCCCGACCTCCACGAGACGCCGGAGGAGCTCATCATGGGCCACCGGATAGTGCCGGTCCACCCCACCCGCCAGCACCGCGACGGTCGCCCCGCCCACGGCCAGGGCACCCCGATGCGCTGCCACGTCGATGCCGAACGCGGCCCCCGAGACCACAGTCCAGCCGCGTTCGGCCAGGCCCGCAGCGAGGTCGGAGGCGACGTGGTCCCCGTAGCTGGTGCAGTTGCGTGCTCCGACCACCGCAACGGACCGGCGGGCCAGCATCGACAGGTCCGCCGGGCCACGGACCCAGAGGCAGAGCGGCGGCTCGGGGTGGTCGTCGACACCCACCGGCCACTCGTCGTCTCCCGGGCAGAGTACCCGGGCGCCGAGCGCCGCGGCGGCCTCGATCTCGGCAGGCCCCTCTCGCCGGTTCGCGCGGATCCGGAAAATCTCGGGCGTCCTCGGGTCACCGTCCAGGACGAGGGACAGGGCCAGGACGGCGCCATACGTCGCGACCAGCTCGGTCGCGCGCGGGTCCCCCGGCTCTGCCAGCCGCGACCATGTCGCTCGTGCGGCCCGCTCCTGCGGACCGACGCCGCCCGTCGCCCCGCTGGTCACGTCGTGCTCACTGGAGCTCACTGGACTTCCTTCCTCATGCGGCCAGCGCGTCGGGCTGGCGCAGGCAGAGTGCGGAACCGATCTCGTCGGCCGTCGGACGGTCCACGCCGGACAGGTCGCTCAACGTCCAGGCCAGCTTCAGACAGCGGTCGTATCCGCGCAGGGTCAGCTGTCCCCGGTCCAGGGCCCGGTCGAGCGCCCGCGTCACATCACGCGGCAGCCGGTAACGACCGGCGCGGAACAGCGGTCCCGGGACGTGGGCGTTCAGCCGCCACTCGGTCCGGCCCCACCGCTCGAGCTGCCGCGTCCGGGCGACGGCGACCCGCGCCGCCACCGCCGCGCTGGTCTCGCCCGGGCTGAGCACCAGGGTGGCCCGCGAGGGTGCGGGGACGAACACCTGGATGTCGATACGGTCGAGCACCGGCCCCTTGAGGCGGTTCTGATAGTGGCGCTGCTGCAGGGCCGAGCACCTGCACTTGGTGCCTTTTCCGAACCCGAGCCCACACGGGCACGGGTTCGCCGCGATGACGAGCTGGAACCGGCAGGGGAAGGTGAACGCGCCCGACGCGCGGGCCACCACCACCTGGCCCGACTCCAGCGGTTGGCGCAGTCCCTGGATCACCGACCCGCCGAACTCGGGTCCTTCGTCCATGAACAGCACCCCATGGTGCGCCTGGGTGATCGCGCCCGGAAGGACCCGGGTGCTGCCGCCTCCGAGCAGCGCGGCGAGCGAGGCGCCGTGGTGCGGGGCAACGAACGGCGGGCGGCGTTGGAGGCTGCTCGACGGACCCAACCGACCGAGGACGGAGGCGACTGCGCTCACCTCCATCGCCTGTTGGTCGTCGAGCTCCGGCAGCAGCCCCGGCAGTCGCTCGGCGAGCATCGTCTTTCCGGTGCCCGGCGGACCCACGAGGTAGAGGTGGTGCCCGCCGGCAGCAGCTACCTCGAGAGCGTGCCGCGCGTCGGTCTGGCCGATCACGTCCACGAGGTCGGGGGTC
>JALYVC010000083.1 GCA_030853445.1 Actinomycetota bacterium
CCCCACCCCCGCGAAGAAGGCTGCGCCCGCGAAGAAGGCCACCCCCGCGACGAAGGCCGCGTCCGCGAAGAAGGCCGCGTCCGCGAAGCAGGCCTCCCCCGCGAAGAGCGCCGCGACGTCGGACGGTGCGGCCGGCGTCAGCCCCTGGACGGCCTCGGAGATGCGTGAGTTCCGCGAAGAGCTCCATACCGAGCGAGCCCGCGCCGAGGCCGACCTGCGAATCGCCGAGCGCGACCTGCAGGGGCTGCTGCGCGACGCGGGCGACGGGGCCGGCGACGACCAGGCCGACGCCGGCGCGAGCATCGGTGGCCGCGACTACGAGATGACGCTGGCCGCGGGCCAGCGCGACAAGCTCGACCAGATTGAGCACGCCCTGGAGCGGCTCGAGGACGGCACCTACGGCGTATGTGAGTCGTGTGCCAAGCCCATCGGCAAGCTGCGGCTGCAGGCCGCCCCACGGGCCACGCTGTGCGTGGACTGCAAGACTCGGCAGGAGAGTCGCTGATCCACCCCGACAGCAGCGCTCCTGCCCCCGGCAGGACCGAGACCATGAGCCAGATCCCCCTACCCGCCGACCGCGAGACCCACCGGCGCCTCGTGGCCGTGCTCACCGCCGTGGCCGTCGTCACCTATGCGCTCGACCAGCTGACGAAGCTCTGGGCGGTAGCCCACCTCACTGACGGGAGTCCGCAGCGGCTCGTCGGCACCTTCCTGCAGCTGCAGCTGATCCGCAACCCCGGGGCCGCCTTCTCCCTGGGCACCGGGAGCACCTGGGTGCTCACCCTGATCGCCGTCGTCGTCCTGGTCGTCATCGTGCGGGTCAGCCGCCGACTCGGCAGCAGGGGCTGGGCCTGGGCGTTCGGGCTGCTGCTCGGTGGTGCGCTGGGCAACCTCACCGACCGGCTCGTGCGCGAGCCCGGTGTCGGGCGGGGCCAGGTGGTCGACTTCATCGCCTACAGCACGTGGTTCATCGGCAACGTCGCCGACATCGCTATCGTCAGCGCGGCCTGCCTGATCGCGCTGCTCGCCGTGCGGGGCACCGGTGTGGACGGCCGTCGTGACACCGGTTCGACCGATGGCTCAAGCCCTACCGACGCATCGCGGACCGATGTCTGACGCGCGCGCGGTCCTGGTGCCGGAGGGGCTGGAAGGCGAACGCGTGGACGCGGCCATCGCCCGGCTCTTCGGCCTGTCGCGCACCCGCGCCGCGGAGCTCGCCGCCGCGGGTGAGGTGAGCGTCGACCACGCCGTGGTCGGCAAGTCCCACCGGGTCAGCGCGGGCGACCTGCTGGAGGTGTCGATCCCGTCGGCGCCGGTGAGCGTGTTGCAGGTCGTGGCCGAGCCGGTTCCGGGTCTGCGCATCGTCCATGACGACGAGGACATCGTCGTGGTCGACAAGCCGGTCGGTGTCGCGGCGCACCCGTCCGTGGGGTGGACCGGCCCCACCGTCCTGGGTGGCCTGGCCGCGGCCGGCTACCGGATCTCGACCTCGGGGGCCAGCGAGCGTCAGGGTGTCGTCAGCCGCCTCGACGTGGGGACCTCCGGCCTGATGGTGGTGTGCAAGAGCGAGCGGGCGTACACCCTGCTCAAGCGGGCCTTCAAGGCGCGCACGGTCGACAAGACCTACCACGCGCTCGTTCAGGGCCTTCCCGATCCCGTGGTGGGCACCGTCGACGCCCCGATCGGGCGCCACCCCGGCCACGACTACAAGTTCGCCGTCATGGAGTCCGGGAAGGGCGCCGTGACGCACTACGAGGTGCTCGAGGCCTTCCGACGGGCCTCCCTGCTCGAGATCCACCTCGAGACGGGGCGCACCCACCAGATCCGGGTCCACTTCGCTGCGCTGCACCACCCCTGCTGCGGCGACCTGACCTACGGGGCCGACCCCGTCCTGGCCGCCCGCCTGGGTCTCGACCGCCAGTGGCTGCACGCCATGGGGCTCGGCTTCGAGCACCCCGGATCCGGCGAGTGGGTCACCTTCGAGAGCACCTACCCCGCTGACCTGCAGCACGCGCTCGACGTCGTCTCGGCGGGCTGAGCCGACGAGCCGGGCGACACGCCGCAGGACCTGCGCCGGCTCGTGCGCTCGTCCCGCCCTGTCACCACCCCGGCCTAGAATCTCCTCGATGCCGAACGCCGCCGCCGCCCCAGACCCTCGAGTCGCCCGATGACCACCACCGCCTCCGAGCCCAGCTTCGTCCACCTGCACAACCACACCGAGTACTCCATGCTCGACGGGGCCGCGCGCATCGACGAGCTGATGGCTGCCGCGGTCGAGATGGGCATGCCGGCCGTGGCCATGACCGACCACGGATACCTCTTCGGGGCCTACGAGTTCTGGTCCAAGGCCCGCAAGCACGGCATCAAGCCGATCATCGGTCTCGAGGCCTACGTCACCCCGGGCACCCACCGCAGCGACAAGACCCGCCAGAAGTGGGGCGACGAGAAGACGCGTCCCGGAGACGATCTCTCCGGCGGTGGGGCCTACACCCACATGACCATCCTCGCCCGCAACAACGAGGGGATGCAGAACCTCTTCCGGATGGGCTCCATCGCGTCCCTCGACCAGGTCTACGCGAAGTGGCCCCGGCTCGACCGCGAGCTGCTGAACACCTACGGCAAGGGCCTCATCGCCACGACCGGGTGCCCCTCCGGCGAGATCCAGGTACGTCTTCGCCTGGGGCAGTACGACAAGGCGCTCGAGGCCGCGGCCGAGTTCCGCGACATCTTCGGCGCCGAGCACTACTTCTGCGAGCTGATGGACCACGGCAACGACATCGAGCGCCGCGTCCGGGACGACCTGCTGCGCCTGGCCAGGGACCTGAAGCTGCCCCTGCTGGCGACCAACGACCTGCACTACACGCGCCAGGAGGACTCCACGGCCCACGGCGCCCTGCTGTGCGTCCAGTCCGGCTCGACCCTGATGGACCCCAACCGCTTCGCCTTCGACGGCGACGGCTACTACCTGAAGTCGGCGCAGGAGATGCGCCACCTGTGGCGCGAGCTGCCCGAGGCGTGCGACAACACCCTGCTCGTCGCGCAGATGTGCGAGGTCTCCTTCAGCGAGGGTGAAGGCAAGTACATGCCGCGCTTCCCCTGCCCGACGGGGGAGGACGAGACCTCGTGGTTCGTCAAGGAGGTCACCAGCGGCCTCGTGCGACGCTTCCCCGACGGGGTGCCCGGGGTGACGTAGGCCTCGAGACCGATGATCGGCTTGATGCCGTGCTTGCGGGCCTTGGACCAGAACTCGTAGGCCCCGAAGAGGTATC
>JALYVC010000094.1 GCA_030853445.1 Actinomycetota bacterium
CGCGACGACGAGGTCGACCGGGTCGTCGGGCTGGAGCTCGGCGCCGACGACTACGTGACCAAGCCGTTCTCGCCGCGCGAAGTGATCGCCCGGATCAACAGCGTCCTTCGCCGGGCCCGGGTCACCGAGGCGGCGGACTCGTCCGGTGCGACTCGAAGCCTGGTGTGCGGGGACGTCCGGCTACTGCCCGACGAGCGACGCGTCTTCGCTGGGGACGACGAGGTTGCTTTCACCGCAACGGAGTTCGACCTCCTCGCACACCTGATGGCAGCACCCGGTCGGGTCTACACCCGGGACCAGCTGATGCGGGACGTGTGGGGATATGACACCTCGGCCGGCCAGCGGACGGTCGACGTCCACGTCGCACAGGTCCGAGCCAAGCTCGGCGAGCACGACGTCATCCGCACCGTCCGTGGCGTCGGGTACTCCGCCCAGCAGCCGGCCGCCGGCCGCCGTGGCTGAGGCTCAGGCGGGGTGGTTCAGGCGGCGGTTCGATCGCCGGCTCCGGTGGCGTCGGTCCTCCCTCGCGGCGCGGATCGCGGTCCTGACCGCCTCCATCGCCATCCTCACCTGTGTCGCAGCCGGGATCATCGGGGTCAACCTGGTCCAGCGAGCCAGTGAGGAGACGGCCCGCTCGGCGCTCGTGGCTCTCGCCGACCAGGCCCAGGCGACGGTTCAGACCGGGACCAGCCCGGACTCGGCGCAGGCCAGGGCCCGCAAGGCACTGCAGTCGATCAGCGTCCAGATCGCGGTGGTGCGGACACGTAGCGACGGCCCCACCTTGGTCGGCGACCTGCTGGCCAAGAACGCCCTTACCAACGAGCAGGTACGCCAGCTGGCCGCCGGTCAGTCGCTGTCGCTGCGGCTGCCTCGCGACGACGGCGCGGTGCTCGTCGAGGCCCGTCCGACCCCGGCCGGCGGGATCGTGCTGGCCCAGCGGCGGGGGGATGCCGTGGCCCTGACCCAGCAGGCCCTCCGTCAGATCAGCTGGCTGCTCGTGCTGACCGCGCTGGCCGCCGTGGTCATCGGCCTGCTCGTCGCCTGGCGGCTGTCGCTACCGCTGCGGCGCACTGCCGCAGCCACCACGGCCCTCGCCACGGGGTCGCGCGACGTCGCGATCCCCGAGACCGGTCCGCGGGAGGTCGCCGAGGTCGCCGCCTCCGTCAACCGTCTCGCGGGCGCGCTCTCTCACTCCGAGGCCCGGCAGCGCGAGTTCCTCCTCTCCGTCTCACACGACCTGAGGACTCCGCTCACGGCCATCACCGGCTACGCCGAGTCGCTCGCCGACGGCGTGGTCCCGGCCGACCGTCTCGCCGGAGTCGGTGTCGTCATCGGCGACGAGGCGCGGCGTCTCGAGAGGCTCGTTGCCGACCTGCTCGACCTCGCTCGCCTGGACGGCGCGGAGATGTCGATGCATCCCACTCGGGTGGACCTCGTCGACCTCGTCAACGTGGCCGGCGAAACCTGGTCACGCCGCTGCGCGCCGATGGACGTGCCATTCTCGGTCGAGACCGACCGGATCCCGGTGCCCGTGGTGGCTGACCCCCAGCGGTTGCGGCAGGCCCTCGACGGGCTGCTCGAGAACGCGCTGCGCGTCACGCCGGCAGGCGCCCCGATCATCGTCGCCACGCATACCGAGGTGGTTTCGGCGGTGGCCTTCGGGGTGCTCGAGATCCGGGACGGAGGCCCCGGACTGACCGACGACGACCTGCCGGTGGCGTTCGAACGGTCGGTCCTCTACGAGCGGTACCGCGGGGTTCGGCAGGTCGGCACCGGGCTCGGACTGGCGATCGTCCAACGCCTCGTCGGGCGGCTCGGCGGCACGGTCGAGGCCGGGCACGCCGCCGAGGGTGGGGCCAGGTTCACGATCCGCCTGCCGCTCGCGGGGGCGCCGACCACCGCCGAGCCGACCGTCCCACCGACGAGCCACCCGACGAGCCACCCGACGAGCCCCCTGCCTGGCCCCCAGCCCGCTCAGTCGGCGGAGCCGGACCGAATGCGCACCCAGCCCTGACATTGCTCGAATGTCCGAGGTGCACCCTGAGGTCATGAGCACCTCAGAAACCTGGGCCGAGGCCGCGCACCTCGTGCGTAGCGTGGGCTTCGGCGCCTCCGGAGCGCTGGTC
>JALYVC010000117.1 GCA_030853445.1 Actinomycetota bacterium
CGGCACACCAGTGCCGGGCCCGTCGTCGTTGGGTGGAGCCGTCAGGCGGAGGCAGGCTCCGTGATGTCGTCACCGTCGGTGGGGATGGTGGCGGTGTCGATGACCACGCGGTAGCGCACGTCACCGGCGACGACGCGGTTGTAGGCCTCGTCGGCGTCCACGGCGTCGATGGTCTCTATCATCGCGCCGACACCGTGCTCGGCGCAGAAGTCGAGCATCTCCTGGGTGGCGGGGATGCCACCGATGTTGGAGCCACCCAGGGTGCGGGTGCCACCGACGACGGAGAAGGGGCTCACGGAGTAGGGCCTGGTGGGCAGCCCGACGTTGATGAGCGCACCGAGCGGGCGCAGGGTGGCGAGGTAGTCGTCCATCTCGAGGTCGGCGCTCACCGTGTTGATGATGAGGTCGAAGCTGCTCTTGAGTCCCTTGAGCGCACCCTCCTCGCCGGTGGCGACGTAGTGCTGGGCGCCGAGGCCGAGCGCGTCGTCCTTCTTGGCCTGCGAGCGCGAGAGGACCGTGACGTCGGCGCCCATGGCGACGGCGAGCTTGACGGCCATGTGGCCGAGCCCACCGAGACCGACGACGGCGACCCGTGTGCCGGGGCCGGCGTTCCAGCGCTTCAGCGGCTCCCAGGTGGTGATGCCGGCGCACAGCAGGGGCGCGGCGACGTCGAGCTCGAGGGCGTCGGGGATGCGCACGGCGAAGCGCTCGGACACGGTGTGCTGGTTGGCGTAGCCACCCTTTGTCCACTCGCCGTCGAAGCCCTGGCTGTTGTAGGTGCCGACGTTGCCCTTCTCGCAGAACTGCTCCTGGCCGTCCTTGCAGAACTCGCACTCGCCACAGGAGTCGACCATGCAGCCGACGCCGACGCGGTCGCCGACCTTGTAGCGGGTGACACCGGCTCCGACCTCGGAGACGATCCCGGCGATCTCGTGGCCGGGCACGATCGGGAAGTGGGCGGCGCCCCACTCCTCGCGGACGGTGTGGATGTCGCTGTGGCAGATGCCAGCGAACTTCACGTCGATGCGGATGTCGTCGTCGCGCAGCGGGCGGGGCTCGTAGGTGACGGCCTCGAGGGGACCTCCGGCGGTACGGACGGCCATGGCGGCAATGGTGCTCATCGAGCGGGTACTCCTCGTGGTGGGGTGCAGAGTTCGCGGCGAAAGGGCCGGCTCAGCGCCGACCCCCGCACTCGGTGCAAGTCATTGCGCTACCCGGTCATTCCCGGGGCCACCCCTGCCCCTGCGTCCGCGTCGCGGCGAACTGGAGCCAGCGCGGACGCGAGGGAAGTCAGAGGCGCGGCAGGAGCGACGACGCGATGTCGCGGTAGGCCTGGGCGGCCGACGAGGTGCGGGCCGTGGCGAGGATGGAGCGTCCCACCCCGGGCGCCTCGGCGAAGCGGATGGTGCGCGGGATCGGCGGGTCGAGGACCGGCAGGGAGTACCGCACGCCCACGTCGGCGAGCACCGCCTGGGCGTGGTTGCTGCGCCCGTCGTACATCGTCGGCAGGATGCCGAGGACATCGAGGTCGGGGTTGAGGATCCGCTTCACGTCGGCGACGGTGTCGAGCAGCTGGCCGACCCCGCGGTGGCTGAGCATCTCGCACATCATCGGGATGATCAGCCCCTGCGACGCCGTGAAGGCGTTGAGGGTGAGCACACCCAGGCTGGGCGAGCAGTCGAGCAGCACGAGGTCGTAGTCGCCCAGCACGGGCTCGAGGGCGGTGCGCAGGATGTACTCCCGCCCGGGGCGACCCAGGAGCTGGGCCTCGGCCCCCGCGAGGTCGATCACCGAGGGCAGGAGGTCGACGCCGTCGTCGGTGGCGACGACCGCCTCGGCCACCCCGACCTGACCGAGGAGGACCTCGTTGACCGAGACCTCGACCGCGTCGGGGTCGACCCCCAGGCTGAAGGTCAGGCAGGCCTGCGAGTCGAGGTCGACCAGCAGCACCCGCTTGCCCAGCTCGCCGAACGCCGCCCCGAGGCTGGCGACCGACGTCGTCTTGGCGACGCCGCCCTTCTGGTTGGCGACGGAGACGACCGTGGCACCGATGCGCTTCTTGCGGGATCGCTTGGCGGGAGGCACACGCCCAGTCTCGCAGGTGCTCCGGGGGCGTCACTCACCCGGGCGGGCGGGACCACCGGGGCTAGGTCAGGGTCGCAGGACCGGGGTCGTGCCGCTCGCCCGCCGTTCGATCTCGTCGAATACCGTCGCGGCAGTAGTGTTCTCGCCCAGTCGGTTGCGCTTGCCCTCGCCGTGGTAGTCGCTCGACCCGGTGACGACCAGGCCCAGCCGCCGCGCCAGGGCCAGCCCCCGCTCACGCCCGGCCTCGTCGTTGTCACGGTGGAAGACCTCGACCCCCGCGAGACCCGCCGACGCCATCTCGGCGATGAGGTCGTCGTCCGTCTGACGACCGGGCTGGTCGGTGAACGGGTGCGCCACCACCGCGACGCCGCCCGCCTCGACCACGAGCTCGACCGCCCGCACCGGGTCGGGGGCGTAGTGGGTGACGTAGAAGCGGCTGTCGTTGGAGAGCCACCGGGCGAAGGCCTCGTCGCGGTGCGAGACGACGTCCTTGCGCACCAACGCATCCGC
The DNA here is from genome assembly GCA_030853445.1 of Actinomycetota bacterium. Classification (GTDB taxonomy): domain Bacteria; phylum Actinomycetota; class Actinomycetes; order Actinomycetales; family Dermatophilaceae; genus Lapillicoccus. Next base: position 2,596 of record JALYVC010000117.1, read on the forward strand.
GATGTGCGGCCTCCCCGGGGTGGCGCCCTCGGGCACCGAGGCGAGCACCTCGGCATACGAGATGGGCAGGCCGGCCTCCTCCATGAGACCGACCATCCGCTCGAGCCGGGTGACGCGCGAGGCACGCGCGTGGTCGATCTCGGCCGTGAGGCCGGGGGCGGTCGGGTCGGTGAGGTAGCCGAGGAGGTGCACCGAGGTGCTCCCCCGCTCGCACGAGATCTCGATGCCGCGCACGAGGGCGACCCCGGTCTCGGCGACGGCAGCCGCAGCCTCGTCCCAGCCGCGGGTGGTGTCGTGGTCGGTGAGCGCGATGACGTCGAGACCGGCCGCCGCGGCCGATCGCAGCACCTGGGCCGGCGGCTCCGTGCCGTCGCTGGCGGTCGAGTGGGTGTGCAGGTCGATGCGCATGGGTCAGTCCTGGCTGGTGGGGGTCGTGTGGTCGGGCGCGGGCTCTTCCTCGCGAGGGGTCGTACGCCGTCTCGACAACCGCAGCAGGACGAAGTAGACCGGCTGGCCGAAGCCCCACACGAAGTAGGCCCACTGCCCGAAGACGAAGGCGAAGGGGATCGAGAGCCCGAAGACGACGATGAGCCCGAGGATGCGCGTGATGCTGTGGCCGACGACGCCCTGGGGTGCGCCGGCGTCGACGACGCCCTCTCTGCGCATCGTGAGGGCCGTCATCAGGAAGCCGAGGCCGGCCACGACCTGCGCGAGCGCGTAGAGCCCAAACCGCCATGGGAAGGCGCTGCCCTCTCCGTCGCCCCCGGTGAGCACCTTGGTGACGAAGGGGGTGAGCACGATGGCGAAGAGCCAGAGACCGTTCCAGCGCACCAGCGCTGGCGGAGCGTCGGTGAGGTAGCGGAACAGCCGATGGTGGCCGTTCCAGTGCAGGAAGATGACCACGAAGCTGATGCAGAAGGCGAGGTACTCCGAGAAGCCATGGTCGAAGGCTGCCGCCAGTTCTGAGGCGCTCGTCCCCTCGGGCACCGGCAGCTCGATGGCGAGGAGGGTGAGGGCGATGGCGACGACGGCGTCGGCGTCGGAGAAGAAGACGAAGCGGTCAGCGGCACCCTTCGCGCCGTCGGCCGTGCTCGAGTGCCCCACCCGTCCCCCGCTCATGGGCGCCACCCTAGCGAGCGACGGCTCCTGACGGACTCAACTCTTGGCGGGGCTGGCCCGTAGTGAGGGTGTGAGGTCCACCGCCGTGGGCCATGGTGGACCGACACGGAAGGGGCAGGGGATGAGCAGGTCGGGCAAGGCCGAGCGCGACGCCGCGTTCACGGCCTTCATGGTGGCGGCCGAGCCGTCCCTGATGCGCACGGCGTGGCTGCTCACGGGCTCGAGCGACGCAGCCCGCGAGCTCGTGCAGGCGTCGTTGGTGAAGACCTATGCCTCGTGGTCGACGGTGCGGCCCGAGTCCGCGCTCGCCTTCACCCGGCGGGTGCTGGTCAACCACAAGGTCGACGTATGGCGAGCCCGCTCCCGCGAGGTGCTCGGCGACAACATCGACCGCCCCGCCGTCGGCGGGTCCGGGGCGAGCGACGACCGCGACCAGATCGTGCGCTTGCTCGCCCGGCTTCCCGAGCAGCAGCGCAAGGTCGTCGTGCTGCGCTACTACGCCGACCTGTCCGAGCAGGCGACCGCCGAGGCCCTCGGGGTCTGCGTCGGCACGGTGAAGTCCACCGCCAGCCGGGCCCTCGCCACCCTGCGCGGACTGGTCGCGACCCCCCTCCCGTCACCCGACCACACCGCTGAGCCCGAGAGGAGCGCGCGATGAGCACCCCGTCCGACACCTTCGAGGACCAGCTGCGCGAGCAGCTGCACACCACCACCCCCGGCCCGTATGCCGGGCTCGACCCCGTCGCTGTCATCGGCGCCGGAGAGCGCGTCGTCCGTCGCCGCCGGCTCGGCACCGCGCTCGTCGCGGCCGTCGTGGTGGCCGCTGTCGCCCTCGGGGCGAGCGCGCTGGGGGGCGGAAGGCCCACGGCTGAGCCGGTGCCGGCGGGGCCGAGCGGGACCGCGGGCACTGGCACCGCCCACCTCAAGATCGCGCAGAACGGGAAGTCCGAGCGTGGCTACACGGTGACGCTCCTGCCCGATCCCGACCAGCCGGGACAGCTGCGTGAGACCTGGCGGCAGGACGGAGTGGAGGGCACCGTCGGGTCGAGCGTCGACCAGTCGTCGCGACGGGCCACGTGGGGCTTCGGGGGGGACTCGCCGTTCGTGCTCGGGCTGGTGCCCGACGAGGCGGCCAGATCGGTGTCGATGAGCGCGAAGGGCGACTTCGGGGGATACGCCTCCTCTGTCGAGCCGGTTCTTGGCACCGGGTGGTCGGCCTTCGTGCTGGCCTACGAGAGGCCACTCACCGGGAGCGACCCCTTTGCCGCGATGCTGTGGATCGACCACCTCGGGCGTCCGGTGGACCGGGACGGCAACGTCGGCGCGGTGACCACCGTGGCGGGTCGACAGGTCTACCTGACCCGGGACGGTGCGACCCTCGGGGTCGACGACGGCAACGGCGCGACCGCCGCCACCCCGATGCCGGGCACCCCGGACTTCGGACGCTTCGGGGCCTATCCCCGGGTGACGATGTCGAGGGGTGAGGCCGGCCCCACCACCGCCTGGACGGTCGCCATCCGGCTGCGTCCCGAGGCGGTCACGGCCACCCTCGTCCTCAAGGACGGTCGGCGCGTCGCCGTCACGCCCGTCCGCCTCGGGAACTGGGCGGTCGCGGTGGCACCGAAGATCGTCGGTCGTGCCGCCCCCGTCCTCACCCGGGTCGAGTGGGCGACGGCTGCGGGCGTCAGGCACGGCGACCCGTTGACGGGGGGCTGAGCCCGCCGCCCGGTACCCGGAGGGTGCCCGGGCGCTGCGCCCTCTCGAACGCTCCCCCCGCACGTGCCGGCAAGCCGTCGGGCGCGAGGAGAGGAAGGTCAACGCTCGCGGCATGTCTGGCCGAATGTGTGCCTGACGGTCCGGCCGACGCGGCAACCTTGTGGTGGCGCTGGTCCGTGGGAAGGGTGTGAGGTCCCGCTCGGGGCGAGCGACGACAGGGGGACACATGCACGACGACGCACCGGGGGTGCACCGTAACCGCGGTAACCGCCCAAACCGCGGAAACCGCGGAGCGGAGTTCACCGCCTTCGCCCGGGAGTCCGAAGGGCCGCTGATGCGCACGGCGTGGCTGCTCAGCGGGTCGACGCAGGCGGCCGCCGAGCTGGTGCAGGCGGCGCTCGTCAAGACGTACGTCGCCTGGCCCAAGGTGCGGGGCGACGCGGCGCTGGCCCACACCCGCCGCCTCGTCGTCAACCGCCACGTCGGTGGCCACCACGCGAGCGACGGCAGCGACGAGATCCACCGCTGGTTGGCGGGGTTGTCCGACGCCCAGCTGCGTGTGGCCGTGCTCCGCTGCTACGCCGACCTCTCCGAGCCCGACACCGCCGAGACGCTCGGGATCAGCGTGGGCGTGGTGGCGTCGCTGTGGTCGCAGAGCCAAGCCTCCCTGCGCGAGATCGTGGTTGCCGACCGGTCGCACCTCGGTGCGTTCACCCGACCGATCACGCCCGCACCACACACCCCCCGACGACCAGAGCAGCCGCCCGAGCACCACCGAGAGAGCCCGATGACGACCGGGACAGGGGAGGCCCCGGAGGACCTCCGCCGGCGCCTCGAGGCAGCCCTGCCTGCCCACGGCCTCCCCCTCGATCTCGACGCAGCCATCCGCCAGGGTCAGCGCTCCATACGACGCCGTCGGCTGCGCACCACTCTCGTCACGGCAGTCCTGGTCGGGGCCGTTGCGGTGGGCGGGGCCACCCTCGGCGGCAGCCGTCGGGCGGGCGCGCCGCAACCAGCAGGGCCCTCGGGCCCGACCGCGACCGCGGTCATCGAGATGGACGGTGTCACGTCCTCCACGCAGGGGGGCCCCCAACCCCAGCGTTTCAAGGTGTCGCTGGGTGCTGCGGACGCTGCGGGACGACGCCCCGTTCGTTACGCCGTGGCCGGTCAGGCCGGGACGGCGGGGGACGACGTCGACGAGCACGTCCACCACACCACCTGGCTCACTGATGCGAACACCCGCCTGGTCCTGGGCGTCATCCCGTCGGGATCGGCGCAGGATCATCTCTTCGTGGAGCTCGGAGTGGGGAACGCGGGCGTGGTGTCAGGCTGGTCGACCAAGGTCGTCCGCGTCCCCGGCACCGACTACTCGGCCTTCGCCGTCGTCACGGACACACCCCTGGTGGGTGACCAACCCGTCGACAGCATCCTGTGGTTCGACGCCCGGGGTCGACCCGTGGACCCGCAGGGCAACGTCGGCGCTGCCGCCAGGATCGGCTCCCTGCCGGTCTGGGTCAGCCCCGACGGGCAGACGTGGAGCGTCAACGGCGCCGAGAGCGCTGCCGGCGCCGACATCGTGCAGGACATCCGGCAGGACGACAACAGCACGAACTTCCTCGTCGCCCTGGTCCGCAACGAGGTGACCACCACCGCGAACCTCGAGGCGGTGCTCGCCGACGGCAGCGTGCACCGGGTCACCTCGATCCCCCTCGGCCCCTATCGGGGCTTCGCCCTGCCCGTGCCGACCAGCACCTTCTCCCAACGCGTGGCCCTCCTGCGATGGACGGAGCCGTCAGGACTGCAGTAATCCCGACAGGTCGTCACCGGCTCCTGACGGGTCGCCGCCCCCCGCCTCACCAGCCAAAGAATCACCCCCCAGGCTCCTTGAGGGGTGATTCTTTGGCTACCTAAGCGGGGGGCGGCGACCCGTCAGGCCTTGGGCGCCGGCTCCTTGAGCACGGGCCGACCCGGCTGCTCGCCGCCCCGCGCGTCGAGGTAGCCCTGCTTCGGCACCATCACCTTGCGGCGGAAGATGCACACCAGGGTGCCGTCCTGGTTGCAGCCTTTGGTCTCGACGTAGACCACGCCGCGGTCGTCCTTGCTCTTGGACTCCCACTTGTCGAGCACGGCCGTCTCCCCGTAGATGGTGTCGCCGTGGAAGGTCGGTGCGACGTGCATGAGCGACTCGACCTCGAGGTTGGCGATGGCCTTGCCGGAGACGTCGGGCACCGACATACCGAGCAGCAGCGAGTAGATGTAGTTGCCCACGACGACGTTCTGGCCGAACTCCGTGGTCTCGCTCGCGTAGTGGGCGTCGAGGTGCAGCGGGTGGTGGTTCATCGTCAGCAGGCAGAAGAGGTGGTCGTCGTACTCCGTGACCGTCTTGCCGGGCCAGTGCTTGTAGACCGCACCGACCTCGAACTCCTCGTAGCTGCGACCGAACTGCATGGGTGCTCCCTGTGGACGGGTGACGCGTGGGCCTGCCTGCTCGCCATCCTGCCCGAGCCGGGAGCACCCCACGACACCGTATGGCGTGCCGTCCGTCACCCCAGCCCGCACACCGTGCACACCCCCCTGAGGTTCCGAACACGCGGAACCCGTGGTGTCGCGGGTCCGGACCCCACACACCCCCCACAACCACGGGGTTGCCTTGTCCGGAAGGCGCCGACGGGGGTCAGGCCCGGGCGCCGGGGGCCCGACGGCGCAGGCGGCCGCGCCGACCGTCCTGGACCAGTCTGGCGACATACGTGCCGAAGGAGACCCCCGCGGCCAGCCCGACGCCGACACCCGCGGCCTCGAGCAGGGTCGCGATGCCCTGGTAGAGACCGGGGCCGGCCGAGTCGGAGACGATCTGGAAGAGCCCCTGGTAGAGCGTGCGGCCCGGCAGCAGCGCGACGATGCTCGAGGTCGTGACCGCGATGGCGGCGATCCGCAACCGCCTCGCGACCAGCTGCGCCGACACACCGATGCCGAAGGCGGCCACGGCGCTGGCGGTCGGCTTGCCCGCCCCGAAGGAGCCCATCGCCGCATAGACCCCCCACCCGACCCCACCGGCCAGGGCGGCGACGACGACACTGCGCCCTGCGGCATACGTCGAGATGGCGAAGGCCGCGGCGATCACCGCGGCGGCGACGACCTGCACCACGAGGGGGACGTAGCCGACGGCCGTCCCCTCGCTGACGGACAGGACCAACCCCAGCTTGTGAGCCAGGGCGAGCACGACGGTGATGCCGACGACCAGCCCGAGGGTGAGGACGAGCACCTCGAAGACCCGGGCGCCGGCCGTGACGTAGAACCCCTCGATGGCGTCCTGCGCCGCGCCGACCACCGACAGCCCGGCCAGCAGCACGACGATTCCCGACGCGACGACGATCGACGGGAGGATGCCCTCGAGCACCCCGAATCCTGACTGGAGGCTGGCCACGAGCACGGCGATGAGCGTCGGCACCGCCGCCGCGACGGCCTGGGCGAAGAACGACTCGATCCCCAGCCGGGCCATCTGGTGCTGGACGACGGCGACCAGCGTCGCGGTGAGCAGGCTGACCAGCACAATGAGCGGCCCGGCGCCGAGGAGGGCCGCGGCGGAGGCCCCGAGCACGCCGGTGGCGAGGGTCGTCACCCAGCGTCGGTAGGGGTTGGGTGACTCGATGACCGAGTCGAAGCGGATGCGGGCCTCGTCGACCGGGATCGGGTCCTCGCCGAGGTCGATCACCAGCGCCCGCAGCCGGTCGAGCCGCACGAAGTCCTGCGAGCGCGAGCGCACGGTCCGCAGGAGCGTCATCGGGTCGGCCCGGGGACCGCGGTTGTAGGAGACGGTGACCGCGCTGAAGGTGACGTCGACGTGCACCCCCCGCAGGCCGTACGCCGCCGTCAGGCGCAGCACCGTGGCCACGACGTCGGAGGCGGGGGCTCCTGTCGCGAGCAGCGCCGCACCGGCCCGCATCGCGAGGTCGATGACGGCTCGGGCGAGCTCGGAGTCGACACCGTCGGGGCCGGTCCAGACGACCGGGATGCCGTCGGTCGGTGGCCCGGTCGGCCTGAGCACCTGACGGGTGCGGCGGCCCAGGGCCTGGCTCGGCACCGGGCGGGCCCCAGCCGCCGCGGAGGCAGGTCGGCGGGGCCGGCGGGGTGGAGGGGTGATCGGGTCGGCCACCGGCCCAGTGTGGCAAAGATCGAGCGGCATACGCTCGGAGGGTGAACCCGGCCCCCCTGTCCCCCACCAGCCGCCAGACCGCCATCGACACGCTCGAAGCCACCTCCACGACCGAGCTCGACCTGCTCGTCATCGGCGGAGGCGTCGTCGGGGCCGGCAGCGCCCTCGACGCCGTGACGCGCGGCCTCACGACCGGCCTGATCGAGCAGCGCGACTTCGCCTCGGGCACCTCGAGCCGCTCCAGCAAGCTCGTCCACGGCGGGCTTCGCTACCTCGAGATGCTCGACTTCCGCCTCGTGCACGAGGCACTGCGCGAGCGAGGGCTGCTGCTCACCCGGCTCGCCCCCCACCTCGTGCGCCCCGTCCCCTTCCTCTACCCGTTGACCCACCCGATCTGGGAGCGCCCCTACGTCGAGGCGGGGCTCACCCTCTACGACGCCATGGCCCGCGGCTCGGGCTCGTCGGCCGGGCTGCCGTGGCACAAGCACCTCACCCGTCGTGGAGCGCTGAAGATCGCCCCTGCGCTGAAGAGGTCGGCCCTGACCGGCGCGGTCCTCTACTACGACGCCAAGGTTGACGACGCCCGCCACACGATGGAGCTCGCCCGCACCGCGGCGTCGTACGGCGCCCACGTGGCCAGCCGCGTCGCGGCCATCGGCTTCCTGCGCCAGGGCGAGCGCGTCACCGGCGTGCGGGCCCTCGACAAGCTCACGGGCCGCGAGTTCGACATCCACGCCCGGCAGGTCGTCAACGCGACCGGCGTGTGGACCGACGAGACCCAGGCCAAGGTCGGCGAGCGCGGGCAGTTCCACGTGCGGGCCAGCAAGGGCATCCACCTCGTGGTGCCGCGCGACCGCATCCACTCCACGACGGGCCTGATCCTGCGCACCGAGAAGTCCGTGCTCTTCGTCATCCCCTGGGGCCGGCACTGGATCATCGGCACGACCGACACCGACTGGACCCTCGACAAGGCGCACCCCGCGGCGACGAGCGCCGACATCGACTACCTGCTCGGGCACGTCAACAAGGTGCTCGCCGTCCAGCTGGACCAGACCGACGTCGAGGGCGTGTATGCCGGGCTGCGCCCCCTGCTCGCCGGCGAGAGCGAGGAGACGAGCAAGCTCTCGCGAGAGCACGTCGTCTTCCACCCGACGCCGGGGCTGGTCGTCGTCGCCGGTGGGAAGTACACCACCTACCGCGTCATGGCGAAGGACGCCGTCGACGAGGCGGTCCGCGCGCTCGGCGGGTCGGTGCCGCCGTCGACGACGCAGGACATCCCGATGGTGGGCGCCGTCGGCTACCAGGCGGTCTGGAACCGGCGAGCCGCGATGGCACGCGAGTCGGGGCTCCACGTCGAGCGCATCGAGAAGATGCTCATGCGTCACGGGGTACTCACCTCCGAGGTGCTCGCCCTCGTTGTCGAGCGGCCCGAGCTCGGTCAGCCCCTGCCGGGCGGCGAGGACTACCTCGGGGCAGAGATCGTCTACGCCGCCTCCCACGAGGGGGCACTGCACCTCGACGACGTGCTGGCTCGTCGGACGCGTCTGTCGATCGAGTCGTGGGACCGGGGCGTCGGGGCCTCGCGTCCCGCGGCCGAGCTGATGGCACCCGTGCTCGGCTGGGACGCCGCCACGATGGACGACGAGGTGGAGCACTACCTCCAGCGGGTCGAGGCCGAGCGGGTGTCGCAGACGATGCCCGACGACGCGACTGCCGACGAGGCCCGGCTGCAGGCGCCCGACATCAACGGCTGACGCGCGCTTGGGTAGCCAGAGAATCACCTCGACCAGGGGTACTAGAGGTGATTCTCTGGCTACCCAAGGGACCGTCGCCGTGGCCCGCTCGACCGCTGACGCTACCGGCACGCCCTGCCATGGCACGATGGCGGGATGAGCGAGCAGCAGCAGAAGTCCGAGAGCCGTTCCCGCCCGCCGACCGACGAGCTGCGCCGGTTCATCGCGTCGGGATGGGCCCCGCGGCCGACCGGCACCCCAGCCCGCGCGGCCGTGGCCAACTTCGCCGCCCGTCGGCGCGAGGCGGTCAGCGCGTCGTACGAGGGTGAGCGTCTGGTCGTGCCGGCCGGTGGCCTGAAGGTGCGCTCCAACGACTGCGACTACGTCTTCCGGCCGCACACGGCGTTCGCCTGGCTCACCGGCTTCGGCGGCGACCAGGAGCCCGACGCGGTGCTCGTGCTCGAGCCGCGCGAGGGTGGCGGCCACGAGGCCGTCCTCTTCTTCCGCCCGTTGGGCGGGCGCGACTCCGACGAGTTCTTCAGCGACAGCCGGTACGGCGAGTTCTGGGTCGGGGCCCGCCCGACCCTGCAGGACATCGAGTCGGAGTACGGCGTGACGGCGCGCCACATCGACGACCTGCCCGACGCGCTCGCCAAGGACGCCGGCGCGGTGACCCTGCGGGTCGTGCGTGACGCCGACAGCGACATCGCGGCCCTGGTCGACACCGTGCGCAGCGAGGCCGACGGGCAGGAGACCACCCAGGAGCAGACCGAGGCGGCCACCGAGCGCGACCTCGCGCTGGCCCGGGCTCTGTCCACGCTGCGCCTGGTCAAGGACGACTACGAGATCGAGCAGATGCGGGCCGCCGTCGCGGCCACCGGCCTCGGCTTCGACGAGGTCGTCGCGCACCTGCGCGACGCGGCGCAGAAGACCCGCGGCGAGCGCTGGGTCGAGGGGCTCTTCGGCCTGCACGCCCGCCACGAGGGCAACGGCGTCGGCTACGACTCGATCTGCGCCAGCGGGAACCACGCGACGACCCTGCACTGGATCAAGAACACCGGGGCGGTCGAGGCCGGTGAGCTGCTGCTGCTCGACGCCGGGGTGGAGGTCGACGCGCTCTACACCGCCGACATCACCCGCACCCTTCCGGTCGACGGCACCTTCACACCGGTGCAGCGCCGGATCTACGACGCGGTCTATGCCGCGCAGGAGGCGGCGCTGGCCGTCATCCGCCCGGGAGTGAAGTTCTCCGAGATCCACGAGGCGGCCATCCGGGTCATCGCGCAGACGGTGCACGACTGGGGCCTGCTGCCCGAGGGCGTCTCGGTGGAGGACACCCTCGACACCGCCCACGGGCAGCTCCACCGGCGCTGGATGGTGCACGGCACCAGCCACCACCTCGGTCTCGACGTGCACGACTGCGCCCTCGCCACCCGGGCCGACTACAACGACCGTGAGCTCGAGGTCGGCATGGTGCTCACGGTCGAGCCCGGTCTCTACTTCAAGGCCGACGACGAGCTGGTACCACAGGAGATGCGGGGCACCGGTGTGCGGATCGAGGACGACGTCGTCGTCACGGCCGACGGCTACGAGATGCTGTCGTCGGCGATCCCGCGCTCGGCCGACGACGTCGAGGCGTGGATCGCCCGGCTGCAGCGCTGACCCTCTTCTTCATACACCCGTATGGAGAGCCGGCCCGGTTGGCTCAGGTCAGGTCTGTGCAGGTCAGGTCAGGTCAGGGTGGCCGAGGAGCCCGGCGCCCGTGAGGATCTCGCGGGCCTTCTGGGCCACCTTGTGCTCGCACAGGACCTCGTACTTGCTCGGCACGATCTGGCTGACCGAGCTGAAGTCGCGCCGACCACCCGTGGCGGCGTAGCCGATCGCGCCCCAGACCAGACCGAAGATGGCGCCGAAGACCACCGTCGACAGCACGAGGGTCAGCACGTTGTTGCCACTGTCGAAGAGCGCGAAGATCAGCCCGACGAAGAGACCGAGCCACACCCCCGACAGGGCGCCTGCGGCCAGCACCCGGCCCCAGGTGAGCCGACCGGTGATGCGCTCGAGCTGCTTGAGCTCGGTGCCGACGATGAGGCAGTTCTGGACCGGGAACTCCTCGTCGGACAGCGTGTCGACCGCCTTCTGCGCCGCGTCGTAGCTGTCGAAGATCCCGAGGGACATCGGGTACTCCAAGGAGAGGCGGGCCTGGTGCATCCGGGGCGTGTTCGCCTGTGTGCTCATGACCCCAGTCTCTCAGATGCGCGCCGGGTTGCCTTCACGACTTGAGCTTGTAGTCCTCGAGAAGGCGCCGACCGATGATCATCTTCTGGATGTCGGCGGTGCCCTCACCGATCAGGAGCATCGGCGCCTCGCGGTAGAGCCGCTCGATCTCGTACTCCTTGGAGTAGCCGTAGCCGCCGTGGATGCGGAACGAGTCCTCGACGACCTGCGAGCAATACTCGCTCGCGAGGTACTTCGCCATCCCGGCCTCGAGGTCGTTGCGCTGCCCGGCGTCCTTGACCTTGGCCGCCTTGACCATCATCTGGTGCGCGGCCTCGACCTTGGTGGCCATGTCGGCCAGGCGGAACAGCACGGCCTGGTGCTCGGCGATCTTCTTGCCGAAGGTCTCGCGCTGCTGGGCGTAGGAGATCCCCAGCTCGAAGGCCCGCCGGGCGACCCCGCAGCCGCGGGCGGCCACGTTGACCCGGCCCACCTCGACGCCGTCCATCATCTGGTAGAAGCCCCTGCCCGGCTCGCCACCGAGGATCTGGTCGCTCGTGGTGGCGTAGCCGTCGAAGACGAGCTCGGTCGTGTCGACGCCCTTATAGCCCATCTTGTCGATCTTGCCCGGCACGCTCAGACCGGGCGCGGTCTCACCGAAGCCCGGCTCCTTCTCGACCAGGAAGGTGGTCATGTTCTTGTAGACGGAGTCGGCGCCGGTGTCCGACTTGACCAGCACGGCGACGAGGTTGGACGACCCGCCGTTGGTGAGCCACATCTTCTGGCCGTTGATCGTCCAGGACTCGCCCTCACCCTTGACGGCCCTGGTGGTGATCGCCGCGACGTCGGAGCCGCACCCGGGCTCGCTCATCGAGAACGCCCCGCGCACCTCACCGGTCGCCATCCGTGGCAGGTACCGCTGCTTCTGCTCGTCGGTGCCGTGCTGCAGCAGCATGTAGGCCACGATGAAGTGCGTGTTGATGATGCCACTGACCGACATCCAGCCGCGGGCGATCTCCTCGACGCACAGCGCGTAGGTCAGCAGCGACTCACCCAGGCCGCCGTACTCCTCGGGGATCATCAGCCCGAAGATGCCCATCTCCTTCATCGCCTCGACGATCTTGGTGGGGTACTCGTCCGCGTGCTCCAGCGACGTGGCCACCGGGATGATCTGCTCCTCGACGAACTGCCGCACCAGGGCGAGGAGCTCGGTCTGCTCCTCGGTGAGGCCGTCGGTCTGCTGCAGTCGTGCCATGGGAGTTGCCACCTCGCGTCGGAAAGGATCTCTGTTCCCCGAGTATGCCGAGGGGTCACCGCCGCCGACTCGTGGTCAGCCTGTGAGTACCACCACCTGTGGGGTCGCTCACGCGCCAGCGCCGGCGCCGCCCCTCAGCCCCGATGGGCAAGTGTCGCATCGAGGAAACCGTGCCAGGCCGTCCCCCCGTCGGTGAGCGCCCCACCGACACCCGTCTGCGCGAGCACCTCGGCGGTCGCGTCCCGCGTGGCGCCGTCCCACTCCCCCGTCGTGTCGACCGGGCGGCCCCACACATAGCTGCACATCGCCTGCACCGCCTGCACCTGCACCCGCGAGCCGGCCCGGAAGAGGGAGCCCGAGGTGCCGTTCACGCGACCGTCGTCGATGTGCACGTGCGTGTGGTGCAGGTCGTTGTAGAGGTAGGTCAGCACCGAGTCGAAGTCGCGGTGCAGCCCCGCGACGGTGCGCCAGTATCGCGCTCTCGTGGTCTCCAGCTGGGCACCGGTGAAGCGCGACCAGAGGTCGTAGCGGGCCGAGACGACCACCTGACCGGTGCCGTCGACGAGCCGGGTGAGGTCGAAGGCCCGCCCGGCGTTGTGCCACGAGCGGCACCCACCGGCGGTGTCGACGGTGCCGTCGGCGGCGACACCGCTGCCGCTGGGGTCGCCCGCGACCCACGATCCCAGCGTCCACACCTCAGCGGGGTTCCCCAGCCCCGAGGCGCTCGCGTGCCGCGGCAGCCAGGACTCGAGGCGGGCCCGGAAGGTCGGCTCGAAGCGAAAGCTCGTGCGGTCACCCGACTCGTCGTAGACCAGCGGTATGCCGCGCAGCTGGGTCGCGGCGGTCAGGGCCCCGGCTGCGACACAGCCGGGCTGCACCCCCGGCAGGCCCGGGTCCCGTGGCCGGCGCACCACATCCACGACCGAGCCCGGGCCACCGAGCGCCCGCACGCCCAGCCCCAGCCCAGCGACGACGGCGACCCCTGCGCCGCCGAGTGACAGCGCTCCGCGCCGCGTCACGCGCAGGCGTGTGCCGGGCATACCGGGCGGCCCGGGTGTTTCGGAACCCTCCCCCGCGCGGGAGGCGGACCCTCCCCCGCGCTTGCGTGCCCCTTCCACCTCCCGAGCCTAGAGGGCTTGCCCGCAACCGGCACCCACCGCCACGCTGCCTTCGTCACCGACCCGACCAGGGACGCCCTCACCGACCCGTGGCCAGACCCGTGGCCAGACCCGTGGCTAGACCCGGCGCCCCACCCGGCGCCCACCTTCGGCCCGACACCGGCGACGAGACAAGCCGCCCTCAACGAGGACTGGTGGCTCACCGTGCGCCTCACCGGGGCGGCGCCTGCGCCGCCCCGACACGAGGTCGACGGGGACGCCGACCCTGACGCGGAGATGACCTGCGCCCACGACCCTGCGCCCGCGAAGGTGGTCGCGCAGTACCTGGAGTCGTGCGCCCGGAGACCCCGTCCTCGCCGGGGTCGACGTCGACGCCCCAGCCGCCGTGGCCCACGTTGACGGCACCCACCGCAACGCCCGCCGTGAGTCGGCCCGCCGCCGTCTCGCCCTCCCGCGTGCACCGGGACCTCCTGCGAGCCGACCGACCGGCAGGAGTCCGGAAAGCCGAGCAGTTCACGCAGCACATCGGGCTCGCGCCGGTTCGTCGGCGCACGGGGCCCGACCTCAGTCCTTCTGGGCCCCCAGCAGCTGCTCGATCGTCGCGGCGACCCGGGCGGCCCGGGTCACCTCCCGCTTGGCCTCCACGACCCGCCGCACCAGCTCCTTGCGGCGCGAGTAGGCGAGGGTCCCGTATGCCGCGAGCGCGTCCGGCTCGGCGGCCAGCGCGGCCGCGAGATCGCCCGGAACCTCGACCGTCCGCTCGCCCGTGTCGGCGGCGATGGTCACGTCGTACGACGCGCCGATCTCGACGCCCGCCTGCTCGCGCGCCGCCCTCGACAGGCCGACGAGGCTCTCGCCGCCCATCCGGGCCACCCGCAGGGCGAGCGTGACCCCGCCGACCGACACGCGCACGGGGAAGGTCCTGACCCCGCCACCGAGCTCGGCGACCTGCTCGTCGCTGAGCACGAACGCGCCTGCGGGGCCGCGCCCCTCGAGGATGGCCGCGGTGAGCTCGAGGTCGGCCACGGTGACCCTCAGCCCCGCGCCGCGATCGCGTGGCCCATGGCGATCGCCCTCCGGGCGATCTCGACGTGGAGGTTCTCGACCATCCGTCCCTGGTGGGTGACGACGCCCTTGCCCTGCGCCAGCGCCTCCTCGAAGACCGCGACGAGCTCGTGGGCGTCGGCGACCTCCTCATCGCTGGGCGCGAAGCACCGGTTGGCCGCCTCGACCTGACCGGGGTGGATCAGGGTCTTGCCGTCGAAGCCGAGGTCGCGCCCCTGCCGGCACTCGGCCTCGAGCCCGTCGATGTCGGTCACGTCGTTGTAGACCCCGTCGAGCACGGCCACCCCTGCGGCGCGGGCCCCCAGCACGGCGAGCGACAGCGAGGTCAGCAGTGGCTCGCGGCCGGGAACGTGCGCGGCATACAGCTCGCGCACGATGTCGTTGGTGCCGAGCACGAGCACGTCGAGCCGGTCGGAGGCCCGCGCGATCTCGCGCACGTCGAGGATGGCGTCGGGGGTCTCGATCATCGCCCAGAGCCGCAGCGTCGATGGAGCGCCCGCAGCCTCCAGCGCGGCCACCACGACGTGCACGTCGTCGACCGACCCGACCTTGGGCACGACGATGCCGGCCGCGCCCGACGTCGCGACGGCCACGACATCGGCGTCGTGCCACGCAGTGCCGATGCTGTTGACCCGGATGGTGACCTCGCGGTTGCCATAATCCGCCGATCCAGCCGCGGCACAGGCCGACTCACGCGCGGAACCCTTCGTGTCGGGGGCGACGGCATCCTCGAGGTCGAGGATGAGCGCGTCGACCGGCAACGTCTTCGCCTTCTCGAGCGCCCGCTCGTTGGAGCTCGGCAGGTAGAGCACCGAACGGCGCAGACGCAGCGCGGGGGTGCTCACGCGCTCCCCCCGACGGACACCCCGGCGGCGTAGAGCTCGGCGAGCTCGGGGTCCGTGCGCGAGAGGCGCTCGGCCAGCTCGATGAGCACCTGGCACTGCTTGAGGCTGGCGTCGTCCTCCATCTTGCCGTCGAGCATCACGGCACCTGTGCCGTCGCCCATCGCCTCGACGACCCGCCGCGCGTGCGCGACGTCGTCGGCCGCGGGGCTGAAGACCCGCTTGGCGATCGGGATCTGCGCCGGGTGCAGCGACCACGCTCCGACGCATCCGAGCAGGAAGGCGTTGCGGAACTGGTCCTCGCAGGCCACCACGTCGGCGATGTCGCCGAAGGGCCCGTAGTAGGGGTAGATGCCGTTGGCCACGCAGGCGTCGACCATGCGGGCGATCGTGTAGTGCCACAGGTCCTGCTGGAAGACGGTGCGGTGGCCCCGGATGTCGCCGTCGACCGGGTCCTGGCGCACGAGGTAGCCGGGGTGGCCGCCGCCGACCCTCGTGGTCTTCATCCGGCGGGAGGCGGCGAGGTCGGCGGGGCCGAGGGAGAGGCCCTGCATCCGGGGGCTCGCTGCGCAGATCTCCTCGACGTTGACCATGCCCAGGGCCGTCTCGAGGATCGCGTGCACCAGGATCGGGCGGCTCAGCCCGGCCCGGGCCTCGAGCTGGGCGAGCAGCCGGTCGACGTAGTGGATGTCTTCGGCGCCCTCGACCTTGGGCACCATGATGACGTCGATCTGGTCGCCGATACCCGCGACCAGGGTGGTCACGTCGTCGAGGAACCAGGGCGAGTCGAGGGAGTTGACCCGGGCCCACAGCTGAGTGGTCTCACCGAAGTCGGTGGACTGCCCGATGGCCACGAGCCCCTCGCGTGCCGCCACCTTGTTGTCGGCCTTGACGGCGTCCTCGAGGTTGCCGAGCAGCACGTCGACCGTGCCGACCATGCCGGGGATCTTGGCGGCCATCTTGGGGTTGCTCGGGTCGAAGAAGTGGATGACCCGCGACGGTCGGGCCGGGATCTCGCGGACCGGCGCCGGCGCCCCGACGGCGAGCGGGGCGAAGAAGGCCTTGGGGTTGCGCATCGGCGTCAGGCTCCTGGGGGCGAGGGGTTCGAACAGGCCGCGTCGGCCCGGTCGTCGCGAACCTAGCAGCGGCCTCCCACGACGGGTTATGACGCACTTCACCCGTGGCTCGATACGCTGGTCACATGACCTCCAGCGGGCCACCACCGCTCATGCCGACCGACGACCCGCTCGTCGCCGCGGCCATGACCCGCTCGGGCATCCTGTGGGTCGACGTGCCCGGCGACCGCGCCTGGCCCTCGTGGTTCGGCTGGTCCGAGGGCACGGCCTATGTCGTCAACGGCCTCGGCGAGCAGTACCTGCCGTGGCTGCCGGAGTTCGTCACCATCGTGCTGCGTGGCCAGGACGGCGGTCGGCTGCTGCGGGTGCGGGCCCGCACGCGGGTGCTCGACCCGGCTGGCATCGAGTGGGGCCCGGCGGTCGAGACCCTGGTCGCCCAGCGCCTCAACGCCCCCGCCGACGTGCGCGAACGCTGGCGCACCTCGTGCGCGGTCACGGCCCTCACCCCTGTCGGTGCGCTGCTCGAGAAGCCCGGCTCGTACGACGACGCCTCGGGCGCCTCGGCGCCGGTCCCCACTCAGGCGACGACCGTCTCGTGGCACCCTCGCCACCTCGGCGGACGGCCGAGGAAGCGGCGTGGCACGCACTGAGCGCGGGGGTCACGGACGCGCCCGACCCGGCGGATAGCCTTGCTCCGTGCCCCCTACCCGCGCCTTCGTCGCGCGCCTCGCGGAGCTGAGCGTCTTCGACCCGCTCGGTGACCCCGTGGGTCGTGTGCGCGACGTCGTCGTCACCTTCAGCGCCACCCGGCGCCAGCCGCGGGTCATCGGCCTCGTGGTCGAGGTCGCCGGCCGCCGTCGGGTCTTCGTCCCCATGACGCGCGTGACCTCCGTCGAGGGTGGCCAGGTGATCACGACCGGACTGGTCAACATGCGGCGGTTCGAGCAGCGCAGCAACGAGACCCTCGTGCTGGCCCAGCTGCTCGAGCGGGTCGTCACGGTGACGACCCCCGAAGAGGTCTTCGAGGGCACCGTCGAGGACGTCGCCCTCGAGCGTCGCACCAAGGACTGGGTCATCGCCAAGCTGTTCTGCCGCAAGACGACCGCGGCGCCCAGCCGTGGTCTGCGGCTGACCCGGAGACGCGGTGAGACCGTGCTCGTTGACGTCGAGCAGGTCACCGGACTACAGCTGCGCAGTGCCGACCAGGGCGTGGCCAAGCTGCTGGAGAACTACGAGGACCTGCGCACCGCCGACCTCGCCGAGGTCATCCACGAGCTCGACCCCCAGCGCCGGGCCGAGGTCGCCGCCGCCCTCGACGACGCCAAGCTGGCCGACCTGCTCGAGGAGCTGCCCGAGGACGACCAGGTCGAGATCCTGCGCGGGCTTGACACCGAGCGTGCCGCCGACGTGCTCGAGGCGATGCAGCCCGACGACGCCGCCGACCTGCTGGCCGAGCTGCCGACCGAGCAGCAGGAGCAGCTCCTGCAGCTGATGGAGCCCGACGAGGCCGAGCCGCTGCGCCGGCTGCTCACCTACGACGAGAAGACCGCCGGTGGCCTGATGACCACGGAGCCGGTGATCCTTGGGCCCGAGGCCACCATCGCCGAGGCCCTCGCGATCGTGCGGCGCGAGGAGATCTCGCCTGCCCTGGCCTCGACCGTCTTCGTCTGCCGCCCGCCGCTGGAGACACCCACCGGGCGCTTCCTGGGGCTCGTGCACCTGCAGCGCCTGCTGCGCGAGCCCCCGCACAGCCCGGTCGGCTCCGTGATCGACAAGACCATCCAGCCGCTGCTCGTGAGTGCGCCGCTCGAGAAGGTCACCCGGATGCTGGCCACCTACAACCTCGTGGCCATGCCCATCGTCGACGACGCCGGCCTCCTGCTCGGGGCGGTGACCGTCGACGACGTGCTCGACCACATCCTCCCCGAGGACTGGCGCGAGGACCGTCACGAGGTGACCCGTGGCTGAGCGGCCCGGCAGCCGTCGGCGCGCCGGGGCGCAGTCCACCCGGCTGGACCAGCCGCGTGAGTTCCGGCGGCGGTTCATCCCCTCCGCCAGCTTCCTGCCCCGCTACTCCCAGGAGGACTTCGGCCGGCTGAGTGAGAGCTTCGCCCGCCTCATGGGCACAGCCGGCTTCCTCATCGGGATGACCATCTTCGTCGCGGCCTGGCTGGCGTGGAACACCTACGCCCCTTACGACAGCCAGTTCGACCACAGCAAGACCAACTACACCCTCCTCACGCTGATCCTCAGCCTGCAGGCGTCCTATGCCGCGCCCCTGATCCTGCTCGCGCAGAACCGTCAGGCCGACCGCGACCGGGTCGCGCTCGAGCAGGACCGGGCCCGCGACGAGCGCAACCTCGCCGACACCGAGTTCCTCACCCGTGAGGTCGCGGCGCTGCGGATCGCGCTCCGCGACCAGGCGACTCGCGACTTCGTGCGCTCCGAGCTGCGCAACCTGCTCGACGAGCTCGAGGACCGTGGTCTCAGCGTGACCAAGGCGACTCCGCCCGACGCCCCATCCGAGGAGAAGAGCCGCCGGGGCACGACCTAGCATGGGGAGCATGCCCATCTCGGTCCTGCCCACTCACGACGCCCTGCTCAGCGCCCTTGCGGGCGTCGACGACCCCGAGATCCGCAAGCCCATCACCGAGCTCGGGATGGTCAAGAGCGTCGAGGTCGACGAGTCGGGCCGCGTGGCACTGGCCATCTTCCTCACCGTCTCGGGCTGCCCGATGAAGGAGACACTGACCACCAACACCACGACGGCCCTCATGGGGGTCGAAGGTGTCACCGCCGTCGACGTCACCCTCGACGTCATGAGCGACGAGCAGCGCGCCGCACTCAAGACGCAGCTGCGCGGCGGTCAGGCCGAGAAGGAGATCCCCTTCGCCAAGCCCGGCTCACTCACGCGGGTGTATGCCGTCGCCTCCGGCAAGGGGGGCGTCGGCAAGTCGTCGGTCACGGTCAACCTCGCCGCTTGCCTGGCCCAGCAAGGCCTGCGCGTCGGGGTCCTCGACGCCGACGTCTACGGCTTCTCGGTGCCGCGCATGCTGGGCGTCGAGCAGCGCCCCACCCAGGTCGACGACATGATCCTGCCCCCCATCTCACACGACGTGAAGGTCATCTCGATCGGCATGTTCGTGCCGGGCAACCAGCCGGTCGTGTGGCGCGGGCCGATGCTCCACCGGGCCCTGCAGCAGTTCCTGGCCGACGTCTTCTGGGGCGACCTCGACGTGCTCCTGCTCGACCTGCCGCCCGGCACGGGCGACATCGCGATCTCGGTGGCCCAGCTCGTGCCCAACGCCGAGATCCTGGTCATCACCACGCCGCAGCAGGCGGCCGCCGAGGTCGCCGAACGCGCCGGTGCCATCGCGCTGCAGACCCACCAGCGCATCGTCGGCGTCGTCGAGAACATGTCCTGGCTCGAGCTGCCCGACGGCACCCGCGCGGAGATCTTCGGCTCCGGTGGCGGCCAGGCGGTAGCCGACTCGCTGACCCGTGCGGTCGGCTCAGACGTGCCCCTGCTCGGCCAGATCCCGCTCGACACCTCCCTGCGCGAAGGTGGCGACAACGGCACCCCCGTGGTGCTGTCTCACCCCGACTCCCCCGCCGCCGTCGCTCTGCGCGGCATCGCGCGCGGCATGGCCACCCGGGCCCGCGGCCTCGCCGGCCGCTCGTTGGGCCTCAGCCCCAAGGGCCGCTGAGCCCGTCGGCGCGACCTCTGCGTCTACGGCGAAAAGGGTTCCCTGCGCGCTGACGCGGACGACCGTATGCGGCCGACGACGGCACCGGACCATCGCGGTCCGGTGCCGTCGTGTCACCCGGCGATCACGGGGAGCTGGTCACCACACCGTAGGCACTGACGATGCCGCTGCCGTAGAAGCCGTTGCTCCGCAGGCCACCCTGGCAGGTGGCGTCGGCCTCGGAGACGCTGCCGTCGAGACGGACGCGGGTGTAGTGGTAGGTCCGCGGCTGGGGGCAGGAGGTCGCCGTCGCCGAGGCCTTGAGGGCCGCGGCGGTCTTCGCCGGAGCCAGGGTGAGACCTCCGTGACGGGAGTCATAGGTGCCCAGGTGGCTGACCGCGAGAGCGGCGACACCCGCCGCGTGCGGTGCGGCCATCGAGGTGCCCTGGAGGTACTGGTAGTAGCCGCAGACCTTGCCCCGGCAGTCCTGCACGACGAACGGGGTGTTGGGGGTGCCGTCCGGGTTGAGGGTCCCCTCCGCCTCGGCGACGTTCTTCGGGTAGGCCGCCAGCACCAGCCCGGTGACGTCAAGCGTGTTGTCGGGGGTGTCGTAGGCGTCACCGCCGGGCGCCGCGACGTCGGTCTGCTCGGTCCCGTAGTTGGAGTAGTAGGCCTTGCGCGTGCTGGGGCCGGTGGCGCTGACCACGAAGACGCCCTCTGTCTCGGTCGGCACGGTGAGGCACGAGTTGTCGATCGTGCGCGGGTGGGCCACCCCGGCCGGGAAGTCCGGGCTGGTGAGGTCGCTGGTCGGGTGGCCGAGGTCGGTGGCCTCGTTGCCCTCGGCGGCCACCGGAAGCACGCCGTGGCGCACGGCGTAGCTGACCGCCCGCTGCGTGGCCGTGCGAACGACCCGCTGCTCGCTCCGCTCGGCGGGCGAGTCGGCCGGGTTGTTGGTGCAGTTGAACAGCCAGGGGTCGACGTAGAAGCTCATGTTGACGACGTCGACACCGATGTCGCCGGCGTACGTCAGGGCCTCGAGCGTGGCCTGGAGGAAGAAGTAGCCCGAGTCCTGGCCGGCCCGCAGGTTGACGACGGTCACTCCCGGAGCGACCCCGGCGATCCCCAGGCCGTTGGCCGGCGACGCGATCGTGCTGGCCACGTGGGTGCCGTGACCGTTGTCGTCGACGTCAGCCGGGTCGACGCACGACGCGACCTCGCACGGACCGTCGATGACGGGGTTGTCGGTCACGAAGTTGTGGCTGAGGGAGGCGTCGAAGTTCGGCGCGATGTCGGGGTGGCTGCCGTCGACGCCGGTGTCGATGATCCCGACCAGGACGCCACGGCGACCCTTGTCGACGGCGTACGAGCCGGTGGGGGTGGCACCGATCTGGCGCATGTCCCACTGCCGGGCGGCCAGCGGCTCGGGGGTCCGAGCGTCTCCGGCCGTTCGCGCCGTCGACGGGGTCACGGCCGCGCCCGGGCCGGCCGCCGCTGAGGTGGTGGAAGAGGCGCCACCGAGGAGGGCGCGCTCGGCGGGCAGCCGCTCGATGTCCTGGGCCGGGGACCGGCGCGCCGGACCCGAGGTGCCGATGACGCGGTTGCGGGCAGCCCCCTCGACCACACCGGTGGCGTCGACGCTGGCGGCGAAGTCGGGCCGGCTGCTGCGCACCACGGCGTATCCGAGGGCGGCGTTTTCCGC
>JALYVC010000151.1 GCA_030853445.1 Actinomycetota bacterium
GGCGGGCGCCGGGGTCGACCACCGGCGCTCGGTGCCGGCCTTCGCGACCACACCCTTCCATGCGGGGTGGAGCGCCTCCGACTCGGGCGGGGTGCCGATCGTGCTCTTCGCCGACAGCTTCAGCGACGCCTTCGACCCGGAGGTCGCAGCAGCGACGGTGCGGGTGCTCGAGGGGGCGGGCTACGCTCCGCGTCTGCCCGGCTCGTCGCTGTGCTGTGGCCTGACCTGGATCACCACGGGCCAGCTCGACGCGGCACGTCGTATCCTGGGAAAGACTGTCTGCGAGCTGGCTTCGCTGGTGCGGCAAGGGACTCAGGTGGTGGGGATCGAGCCGTCGTGCACCGCGGTCCTGCGGTCGGACGCCCTCGAGCTCTTCGCCGGCACCGAGCTGGAGACCGACGCCAGGCTCGTCGCGGACTCGACCCGCACGCTGGCCGAGGTGCTCACGGCCACCACTGCCTGGGAGCCTCCGGACCTCGCGGGCACGAGCATCATCGTCCAGCCGCACTGCCACCACCACGCGGTGCTGGGCTGGGCTGCGGACGAGGCGCTGCTGCGTCGCACCGGGGTCGTCGTCCGGCGCCTCTCGGGCTGCTGCGGACTCGCCGGCAACTTCGGGGTCGAGCGGGGCCACTACGAGGTGTCGGTCGCCGTCGCCCAGCAGCAGCTGCTGCCGGCCCTCGACGCCGACGAGTCGGCCGTGGTGCTGGCCGACGGCTTCTCCTGCCGCACCCAGGTGGCCGACCTGCGCAACCGCCCGGCGCTGCACCTGGCCCAGCTGCTCGACCCGAAGCGTCGTTGACGGGTCACGTCGACGGGCCCGGGCCGCTCGCGGGGTGACTTGACGCAGCGTCGAGTGGTCTCAGAGCTGCCGCATCCGGGGGTCTGCTCGGTGTATGGGGCCGGCTACGTGGCCATGGCGGTGGCCTCAGCGGGGGAGCTTGTCCCTGTCGAGCTCGGTCATCATCATGGGTCGCCGCTTGTAGGTCAGCCGGAGCTCGCGGATCTCGTCGTCGAAGGCATCGGTGGAGCCCGCGGCGGCATACAGGCGGCGCATGGTCGTCAGGGTCGAGGCGACGTGCTGGTAGCTGCGCTTGTCGGCGCGCTGGAGAAGGGCGTCGAGCTGCGGGCGGTAGAGGTCGGCCGCCCGCGCGGGGTCGGTCTGGGCTGTCGCCTCGGCCAGGGCCGGCCACGCGTGACCGGCGCCGACCTCGTCCGCAACCGCCCAGGCCCCCTCGAGGTCACCCTCGAAGAGCAGGAGCTCGACCAGCAGGGCGGCGTGACCGGCGCGCGCGCCGAGGAGGCGGGCCTGCGACATCGCCCAGTCCCGTTGGCCCTCGGCCTCGCCGAGACGCCCGGCGCACCCCAGCAGCAGCTGGTACGACGCCGCGCCGGGCTCGCGCTCGAACAGCGAGTGGAGCATCGCGAGCGCGTCGTCGGGGCGACCTGCCTCCAGGTAGCGGAAGGCGACATCGGCCGGGTCGACCCAGGAGCTGGCCCGCCGGGCCCCCGTCTGGCGCAGCGTCAGCCGCTGCTGATCGACGGCGCGGTCGATCACGGCCATCGCCTCGTCTCGACGGTCGGCCGCGTCGAGGCGCTCGAGCATTGCGCCGTACTGCGGGAAGTCACCCCGACCCAGGATCTCGACGGCCGTGTCGACGTCTCCGTCGTGGTCGGCGAGCTCGAGGAGCATGAGGTTGAGCTCGAAGCGGCTGCGATGCTCGTCATCCTGGTGTGCCACGTCCATCGCCATGACCGCCTTGCGGTAGACCCCCAGGGCCTTGGCGTCGAAGGCGGGGGCGAAGGCCTCGAGCTCGAGATCGGGCCAACCGGGCGAGGTCTCACGAAAGCGGGCCAACCACCGCGCGAGCTTGGTCGCGTCGGGGTGCCCCTCGCGGCAGGCGCGGGCGTAGAGGTCGGCCGCTCGCTGACAGGCGTCACCCAGCACCCCGGCCGAGTCGTCGGCCGTCTCGGTGATCTTGCGCAGGCGGGTCAGCGCCTTGAGCAGGGGAGCGAGGGTGAGGTCGGCCCGCCCGCCGTCGAGGTGCCCCTCGAGCTCATCGAGGACTGCGGTGGCCTCACGGCCGACTCGGAACGAGGCCCGGTAGTCGACGAAACCACCGCCCCGCAGCGCGCTTGTCACGTGGTCGAGCAGCTCGGCCTCGACGGCGTCGGTCGCGCCCGTGGCGAGGGCGGAGCGGGTCTGCAGGAGGCGCGTGCCCTCCTCGCTGAGGGCGCCGAGCTCGAGGGTGAGGGCCCTCAGCGCGGGCGGCTCCAGCGAGGTGAGCCACTGCTCGACGGGAGACAAGGGCGGTGGTGGCGGTGAGGCCAGCTCCAGGTGCTCCCGGGCGTGCTCGAGCGCGGCCAGGCCGACGGCGACGACGTGCCGGCACAGGACCGTCTGGCGCTCCTCCTGGCAGCCGCACCCGCCGCCCAGGTGGCCGCTCGACCAGTCGACGGCCGCCGTACGGCGCGGTCGGCCGGGTACGGTGCCGCCCGCCCGTCCGGTCTCGAGGAGGACGTCGGTGACCTCGTCGGCCAGCTCTTCGGCGGCGGCGTAGTCCTCGGGGGCGCAGTGCCGCCGCAACGTGGCGGCGCTGAGGAGTCCGTCGATGACCAGAGCCATGGGAGACATCTTGGCTGATGGCCGGAGTGGTCTCGCGGTCGCCCCTCGACCCTGCTCCTCAGCTTGCGGCGGCCTCCCGTAGGAGCCATGCCAGCCGCGCGGCGTCAGCCTTGTCGAACCCCACGCGGGTGACGAACTCCCAGTCGTCGACGAGCTCGCAGGCGACGTCGACGCACGCGGCGGCCAGACGTAGATCGTTCAGCTCAAGCGACCGCTGAAGATTTCTCTGTGCGCGCATCGATGTCCGAAGGTCGACAGCGCTTGTGCGGGGGAAGCCGACGCGGTTGACGAATGCGACGGGGTCGACAACCTCCAAGGCCTCAGTCACGCAGCTCCGGAGGTTCACCCATCGTCGCTCGTCGACGAGGAGGGTGAGATCGATGGCACTCACCATGGAAACCTACTCCTGATCCTCGAAGTACTCGCGACCTTGGTGGGGCCTGAACGCCGTACCCCCATCAGGGTTCCTGGGGTCGATGACCACGAAGGTGCCGTCCTTCCAGTAGTAGGTCTTCCCGGGGTAGATGGCACTGGGCCTGCCCTCGCCGTGCAGGAGCACGTCCTCGATGAGACGGGTGAACTGCTCTGGGGTCGTGATCTGCGGGAACTCACCCCCGGCCACCACGTGCTTCGTCCAGGCGTGTCCCTCGGCGATGCGCCGGGCACCCACCGCGGCTAGCACGCGGACGGCCTCTGGTGCCGTTTCCAGGGCCGTGCGGGTGGCGAGCCCGGTGTGGAGACCCTTGCCGGCGAACGGGACGGCTCCGGCGGCGGCCCAGGCGGCGTCCTCGCGGCGTCTCTCGACGACGAACCACCCGGCGTTGAGCAGGGCGGCGGTGGCGCCGACCCACCCGGGGACCCACGACGCAGCGTCGAGGCCGTGGTGGGCGGTGTCTTCGGCTCCGGGTGGTCGGATGGTGCCCTGCCAGAAAGTCCGGGCTCGGGGTGCCTCACTCGTGGCCCGGGTGAGGGCACCGGCGGCGTCGTCACCGGAGACGTCGAGCAGGGCGCGGGCTCGCGCGAGGGTGTCGACCGCGGCACGGCGCAGGTGCTCCGCAGGCCACACGGAGTCGTGGGTCGCCGGGTGGGCGTCGGCGCTGACGAGGAGGGCGAGGCGCTCGCCGATCCCGCCCCGGCCGGAGTGGAGGCTAGGGGAGAACGGGCTGCTGGCCACCCCCTGGCGCGCCACCACCGAGACCTCCGCCTCCGCCAGCGCCTGCGCAATCGCGGTGACGCTGGTGAGGTACTGCTCGTAGAGCCGACCGGCCTCGGCGGCGAGAGCCCGCGCAGGAGCGAACGTATCGGCATACCGGCTCAGGGCGGCTGCGGCGGCGGAGAAGGCGGTGGAGGCGGCCGCCCATCGGCTGGGTTCCTGCCCTAGCCGGGTGTGGGCGGTGTCGGAGGCGGCGCCCGCCCAGCCGGTGACCTCCACGCGCGCGAGGGTGTTGGCGGTGTCGGCGAGGGCTGCGGCATACGCGCTGAGGGTGTCGACGAGCTGGTAGGCCTGCCAGGGACAGCCGGGGAGCAGGGCCTCGGGTCCGCCGCCGCTGGCGAGGGCCTGCTCCTCGGTGCCGTCGATCACCCCCGCAGTCATGGGTCCAGTCAACCGAAACCACGGCGGGGGCCGCGGAAGTTGTCCCCAGCCCCGCCGGCGCGGGCGCCGAGGGGGCGACCGGAAGGTCGGCCGGTAGCCTGAGCTGGTGGCCACCCTCGTGCTGACCGTCATCGCCGACGACCGCCCCGGACTTGTCCGGGCGATCTCTGCCACCGTCGAGGGTCGCGGGGGGAGCTGGCACAAGAGCCAGCTGGCCCGTCTCGCAGGCAAGTTCGCCGGCGTCGTCCTCGTGGGTGTGCCGGACACCCAGGTCGGCGAACTCGAGCACGACCTGGCCGCGCTCGCCGCAGACGGCCTTCAAGTCACCGTGTCCCGGGCCGACGAGGAGCGCCGCCTCGCGACGGTGTGGCTGCTTCACCTGGTCGGCTCGGACCGGCCCGGCATCGTCGCCGAGGTGTCCGGGGTGCTGGCGCGCGCGGGGGTGAGCATCGACGAGCTGCAGACGCAGGTGCGGGATGCCCCGATGGCGGGCGGCGTGCTCTTCGAGGCCACCGCCCGACTCTCCGTCACCGGTCAGGTGGATCTCACCCAGGTCCGCAGTGATCTCGAGCGGCTGGCCGACGAGCTCATGGTGGACCTTGACCTCGCGTCGGAGTCCGAAGGCTGATCAGCCAGCCATCCGAACTCCTCGCCGTTCCTCGCTCGGCCTCACGAGGCGCAGCGACGACACGCACCCGGTAGGCAGAGGGTCTGCTCGAGCCGGCGGGCCGGTCACGCCGGGGGGACGGCGGGTACCGGTCGCTCAGGAGGAGGGTCGCGCAGGCCTACTGCGCAGGCCACAGCGCGAGACCCCGACGACGTAGTCGAACAGGCCGCGGGGCTTGGCTCAGCCCGAGCTCCCTGGCGGCCGGAGACGCTGTCCCTCGGGCCGGGACAGGCTGCGCTGGATCTCATCGCGCTCGAGCGTCCCGATACGGGTGATCCGCGGCCCGTGACGGGCGACGACCGCATCCGGGAGGGTGACGCACGTCGTTGGTGTCGGTGCCGCCGCCGTGAAGGCGACCTCCCGGGCGCGGGTGCTGTGCGGCACGCAGTACGCAGCTGGGGCTGCGAGCTGGGAGCCGGCTGGTCGCCTCCCCCGCTCGGTCGACGTGAGCGGGGTCGGTGCGTCATGCGAGACCCGGCCGGACGTCCGCGCCCTCGTGTCCCCACCGGGCCGGTGTCCTGCGGCGGCAGGAGTCGTGGGGGGAACGGCCGAGCCCCGGCATGGGGAGGGGGTCGACTCAGAGTCGTTGCGCTCGGCTCATGCTTCAACGGCAGCCGAGAGCACCGACTCTGAGT
>JALYVC010000173.1 GCA_030853445.1 Actinomycetota bacterium
GGCCACCATCGATGGTGGCCGGACCACCGGGCGGGGGGACCAGCGAGAGCAGCTCACGGCGGGCGCCGCGTCGCAGCAGGGCGATCCGGTGGACGACGGCTTCGGTGCCGTGCACGACGTCTATGACCTCGCCGCCACCGCGACCTCCCACGACCGAGTGGTAGCGGCTGGTGAGGGCAGGGATCACGCGCTCGGCCTCGGCCAGAGCCGCTCTGCGCTCGGCCAGGAGAGACCCGAGCCCCAGGTCTGGGGGAGCTGCGCAGACCTGGTCGGGGTGGAGTGCGTCGCGAGACACCAGCCCCAGCCCCTGGAGCACGGCGAGCCCGGCCCGGACCTCGGGCAGGGGGCGGCCGATCGTCGTGGCCAGGCCGGCCTCGGTGGCGGTCGGCATACCGAGGAGCTCGTGGTAGAGCCGGGCCTGGAGCTCATCGAGACCGAGGGCTCGAAACACGGGGTCCCCCGAGAGGTGCGAGGACCATCGCCAACCAGTTGTCGGGCAGGGTCTGGGCCGGGACGAGAAAGTGGGTGTGACCACTATGTCATCGGCCGAGGCCGTCGGCGGCGGCACGGCAGTCACGGGCCCGCGGGAGCCGACACCCTCCTGCTCGCCACCGTCACGTCGGAGACGGCCCCGGGGGTGGCTCGCGGGCCTCACGCATCGCAGGTGGCGCAGATGCCGATGATCTCGAACGTGTGCTCCACGTCGCGGAAACCGTGCTCGGCGCTCACCGCCTCCGCCCAGCGCTCGACGGCGGGCCCTTCCACCTCGACGGTGCGCCCGCAGCGGCGGCAGACCAGGTGGTGGTGGTGGCCCGTGCTGCAGCTGCGGTAGACGGCCTCGCCGTCCCCGGTGCGCAGCACGTCGACGTCACCGTCGGTGGCCAGCCCCTGCAGGGTGCGGTAGACCGTCGCGAGCCCGATGGTGTGACCGTCGGCCCGCAGGCGCGCGTGCAGGTCCTGGGCCGAGGTGAACTCGCCGCCCCCGCGCAGGGCCTCGGCGACGAGGGCCTGCTGGCGGGTGGGACGGCGCGTCGTCCGGGCACTCACGGCCGACCCCTCATGACCGGGTCACCGGGGCGGTCGTCTTCGTGGTCGTCCTGGTGCGCCCGGCCGTCGTGCTCGTCGTAGTGCTCCTCGTGCGGGGCGTGGCGGTGCCCGTCGTGCAGGTAGTCGACGTGGTCGCCGTGGGCCACGGCGGGGTGGCCGCACCCCAGACCGTGCTCGTGGGGGTGACGGTTCACCGAGGCGTGCACTCGGGACATCACCCGGCCGCGCAGGGTCGAGCCCGCTGCGACGAGCAGGAAGACGGCGATCGCCAGCAGCACGATGGTGCCGCCGGAGGGGGTGTCGGCCTTGTAGGAGACGACCACACCTCCTACGGCAGCCACCAGGCCGATGAGCGAGGCCCACCTCATGGCGCTGGCGAAGCTGCGGGCGAAGAGCTGGGCGGCGGCGTTGGGCACGATCATGAGGGCGCTGATGAGCAGCAGCCCCACGATCCGCATCGAGACGACGACCGTCACGGCGGTGAGCACCCCGACCGCGATGTTGAGCGGCAGCACCGGCATCCCGCTGGCCCGGGCGTACTCCTCGTCGTTGGCCACGGCGAAGAGCCGGGGCCGCAGGAGCCACGTGCCGAGCAGCACGACGAGGGCGAGGGAGCCGAAGACCCACAGGTCCTCGGGCCGCACGGTGGTGATCGCTCCGAACAGGTATGCCGTGAGGTTGGCCGGGGTGCCTCCCGGTGCCTTCGCGATGATGACGACACCGAGGGCGATGCCTCCGTAGAAGATCAGGGCCAGGGCGACGTCACCACTGGTGCGGCCACCGGCCCGGATCAGCTCGACGACGACGGCGGCCGCGACCGCGAGTACGAGGGCAGCCCACACCGGCGAGGTGTTGGTGAGCAGGCCGATCGCCACGCCCGCCAACGCGACGTGACCCATCCCGTCGCCGATGAGGGAGAGGCGCCGCTGGATGAGGAAGATGCCCACGAGGGGGGCGACGAGCCCCACCAGCACTGCGGCGAGCAGGGCCCGCTGCATGAAGTCGTAGGAGAGAAGGTCAAGCACGTCGCGCCTCCCGGTGCGTCCCGTGGGACGGGGGGTCGAGGGGTCCGCTGGACGGCAGGCCGCGCTGACGACCCCGGGCCCCGAGCTCGTCGTCGTGGTGATGGGTGTGGTGCTCGTGAAGGATCTCGCTCGCGTGGGCGGTGAACTCGTCGACGGGCCCCTTCCACGTGACGCGGCCGAGGTCGACGACGACGACGCGCGTGACGATGTCGCGGAAGGCCTCCATCTCGTGCGTGACGATGAGCATCGTGACGCCGCGATCGACCAGCCGGGCGAGCACGTCGGCGAGGACGTGCTGGTTGGACGCGTCGACCCCGGCGGTGGGCTCGTCCATGACGAGCACCTCGGGCTCGGAGGCCAGCGCTCGCGCGATGAGCACGCGTCGCTGCTGGCCACCGGAGAGGGTCGAGACGTCGGTCGTGGCCCGGTCGGCGAGCCCGACGAGGTCGAGCGAGCGGTCGATCACCAGCCGGTCCTGGCGCGAGGTGCGCCCCAGCCAGCCCTGGTGACCGAGGCGCCCGGTGGCGACGATCTCCCGGGCCGTGGCCCGCACCGACGTCGACAGGGTGTGGCGCTGCGGCACGTAACCCACCCGGTTGTGATCGCGGAACGACCGGCGGGGGATCCCGAAGAGCGCGACGTCGCCCCCGAGCTGGTCGATGAGGCCGAGGACACCCCGCACGATCGTCGACTTGCCCGACCCGTTGGCGCCGAGGACGGCGACGACCTCTCCGCGCCGGACCTCCAGGCTCGCGCCCGAGACGACCGTTCGTCCGGCGTAGCCGAAGGAGGCGTCGCGCAGCGAGAGGACCGGCACGCCCGTGTCGCCGTCCACGGGGTCAGAGGTGAGCGCGGCGCTGCTCACGAGCATCCTTGGCCGGCACGGAGGGCGGCGAGGTCGGCACGCATGACCTCAGGGTAGGTCTGTCCCTTCGATGCCGACGTGATGCCCTCGATCGGGTCGAGCGTGGCGACCGTGGCACCGGTCGTGCGGGCGATGGTCTCGGCGAACTTCGGCTCGACCAGGGTCTCGGCGTAGATGGTGGTGACGCCGTGGGCCCGCACGAAGTCGGTGATCTCGGCCAGGACGGAGCCCGAGGGCTCGACCTCGGGGTCGAGCCCTGTGATGGGCACCTGGGTGAACCCGTAGCGCTGCGCGAGGTAGCCGAACGCGGCGTGGCTGGTGACGAGGTCCGTGCGGGCACAGGACGCCGTCCCGGCCTTGAGCTCCGCGTCGAGCTGCGTGAGCTGGGTCACGAACCGGGCGGTGCCGGCGGCGTAGTCGGCCGCGTGGGTGGGGTCGACCTGCGCGAGGCGTGCCCCGATTTGCTTGCCCACGGCCTCGAATCGCTGCGGGTCCAGCCAGAAGTGCGGGTCCTTCGCGCCGGCCGCAGCTGGCGCCCCACCCTCTGCGGGCGCGGCCAGCGTGAGGTCGGCGGCGGGAGCCAGGTCGAGGGCGTGGTTCGAGCCCTCCTGCGACACGGCCTCGTCGACCGCGGGCTGGAACCCCGCGGCATACGTGATCAGGTCGGCGTCGGAGACCGCGGCGACGTCCTTCGGCGACAGCTCGATGTCGTGGGGCTCGGCGCCCGGCTTCGTGAGGCTGGTGACGCTCACGTGGCTCCCGCCGATCTGCTCCACGGCGTACTGCACCGGGTAGAAGGAGGCGACGACCTTGACGGTGTCCGCCGTGCCGGCCGTGCCGTTCGTGCCACCGGAGGAGCCGGAACACGCGCTCACGGTGACGCCCAGCAGGGCGGTGAAGGCGAGGGTGACCATGGTGCGGGGCGGGCTCATGACCCCACTCTGCGCTAGATGAGAATGATTGTCAAGATCGTTCTCATCCGATCGGCTAGCCCCGGGGGAAGGCCTGCACGATCGTCAACGCAGCGGCGATCGCCAGCACGGCCATCCGGAGCAGCCGCTCGGGCAGGGTGCACCGCGGCCACGTCGACCACACGAGGAAGCCGACGAAGACGACGACGAGCGCGGTCGCGATCCAGCCCACGTGGGGCACGAGGAAACCGGCGACGAGCAGCGCCGCCACGGCCAGGGCCACGACGACGCGCGGCGCCCGGTTGAGGCGCTCGAGGAGGGGATGGGTGCGGTGCTCGACGCGGGAGCGGAAGGGCAGGCTCACGGCGCCAAGGGTACGGGTCCCCGGGGGCAGCCGTGCCGACCAGGGATGGCGAGACCCGGTGGCTGCGGCAGATAGCCTTGCCCGCATGGCCAAGGAGACCAGCACCGTCGACACCGTTGTCAGCCTCTGCAAGCGGCGGGGGTTCGTCTTCCCCTGCGGTGAGATCTACGGCGGGACCCGGTCGGCCTGGGACTACGGCCCCCTCGGCGTCGAGCTCAAGGACAACATCAAGCGCCAGTGGTGGAAGTCGATGGTGACCCAGCGCGACGACGTCGTGGGCCTCGACTCCTCGATCATCCTGCCTCGCGAGACCTGGGTGGCCTCGGGTCACGTCGCCACCTTCAGCGACCCGCTCGTCGAGTGCCTCTCGTGCCACAAACGCTTCCGCGCAGACCACCTGCAGGAGGCCGAGTCCGAGAAGCGGGCCAAGAAGGGCGGGCACGAGCCGGTCGACCCCGACACGATCGATCTCGCCGAGCTCGTCTGCCAGAACTGCGGCACCCGCGGCCAGTGGACCGAGCCGAAACAGTTCTCCGGCCTGCTCAAGACCTACCTCGGCGTGGTCGAGGACGAGGCCGGCCTGCACTACCTGCGCCCCGAGACCGCCCAGGGCATCTTCCTCAACTTCCTCAACGTCATGCAGAGCTCGCGCCGCAAGCCACCGTTCGGCATCGCCCAGATCGGCAAGTCGTTCCGCAACGAGATCACGCCGGGCAACTTCATCTTCCGCACCCGCGAGTTCGAGCAGATGGAGATGGAGTTCTTCGTCAAGCCGGGCGAGGACGAGGTCTGGCACCAGCAGTGGATCGACACCCGCCTCAAGTGGTATACCGACCTCGGCATCGACCCCGACAACCTGCGCGTCTTCGAGCACCCCACCGAGAAGCTGTCCCACTACTCCAAGCGCACCGTCGACATCGAGTACCGCTTCAGGTTCGCCGGGTCGGAGTGGGGCGAGCTCGAGGGCATCGCCAACCGCACCGACTTCGACCTCAGGACCCACAGC
This sequence comes from Actinomycetota bacterium, assembly GCA_030853445.1. Classification (GTDB taxonomy): domain Bacteria; phylum Actinomycetota; class Actinomycetes; order Actinomycetales; family Dermatophilaceae; genus Lapillicoccus. The sequence continues at coordinate 5,219 of JALYVC010000173.1, forward strand.
GAGCACTCGGGCACCGACCTGGTCTACTTCGACCAAGCGAGCGGCGAGAAGTACACGCCCTTCGTCATCGAGCCCGCAGCCGGGCTGTCGCGCTCGCTGATGACCTTCCTCGTCGACGCCTACACGGAGGACGAGGCCCCCAACACCAAGGGCGGGGTCGACAAGCGCGTCAGCCTGCGGCTCGACCCACGACTGGCGCCGATCAAGGCGGCGGTGCTCCCGCTGTCGCGCAACGCCGACCTGTCGCCCAAGGCACGTGACCTCGCGGCGACCCTGCGCAAGCACTGGAACGTCGACTTCGACGACGCGGGCGCCATCGGCAAGCGCTACCGCCGTCAGGACGAGGTCGGCACCCCCTTCTGCATCACCGTCGACTTCGACACCATCGACGACCACGCGGTGACGATCCGCGAGCGTGACTCCATGGGCCAGGAGCGGGTCTCGCTCGACCAGGTCGAGGGCTACCTCGCCCAGCGCCTCATCGGCTGCTGACCCCACCCCCCTTCCCGTCGCCCTGCTCGCCCTGCGGCCGCCCGACGTCCGCTGCCTGCGCTCGATGGGCCCTTTTTGCCCTGAGAAGGGCTCGAGAAGGGCTCGTCCGGCGCAGCAAGCCGACGTGGGGGCCTGACAAACCTCACGGGTGGGTCGTGACGACCGGCGCAGGATCCGGGGCCCGTGTGGCGAGACGGTGTGGGTATGACGACAGCCTCCCTCCGCACGGCGGACACCCACCCGACACCTCAACCGGCACACCCGGCACACCCGGCACCGCGAGCGGCCGGGGCACCCCTGGCGGCCATCGAGATCACCGGACTGCACAAGTCCTTCGGCTCGGTCGAGGCCGTGCGCGGGCTCGACCTCGTCGTCGAGCAGGGGGAGATCGTGGCTTTCCTCGGCCCCAACGGCGCCGGCAAGACGACGACCATCGACATGCTGCTCGGCTTGTCGAAGCCCACCTCGGGCAGTGTGCGGGTGCTGGGCCGCACCCCCCGCGACGCCGTGGCGCACGGCCTCGTCTCCGCCGTCATGCAGACCGCGGGCCTGCTCAAGGACATCAGCGTGCGGGAGACGCTCGAGCTGGTGGGGTCGCTCTTCACCCACACGACCACGGTCGACGGCGTGCTCGAGCGGGCCGGGATCACCGACATCGCGAAACGACGGGTCGACAAGTGCTCGGGCGGCCAGCAGCAGCGTCTGCGCTTCGCCATGGCGCTGCTGTGCGACCCCGAGGTGCTCGTGCTCGACGAGCCGACGACCGGGATGGACGTCGAGGGACGACGCGACTTCTGGGCCGCCATCCGCGAGGACGCCGGCCGGGGGCGCACCATCGTCTTCGCCACGCACTACCTTGAGGAGGCCGACGCCTACGCCGACCGGATCGTGCTGGTGCGGCAGGGGGAGGTCGTCGCCGACGGCACCGCGTCGCAGATCAAGGCGATGGCGGCCGGCCGAACGGTGCGAGCCACACTCCCTGGTGCGAGCGCCGAGTCGCTTGCCGGGCTGCCGGGTGCCGACGGAATCGAGATCCGCGGCGACACGGTGCTCGTGCACAGCACGGACACCGACGCGGTCGCCCGCTACCTGCTCACGCACACCGCGGCGCACGACCTCGAGATCGCCGCGCGCGGCATCGAGGACGCCTTCATCGCCCTGACCTCCAGCCACCTCGCCACCTCCGGAAAGGCCTCGTCATGAGCACTGCCGCCACCACCCGTCGGGCCACGACCTCCGACGTCGTGGCCGACCGCGACGTCCCACCCCTGGGGGGGTTCAACGGCACGCTGCTCGGCATCGAGCTCAAGCGGATGCTGCGCAACCGGCGCACGATGATCTTCACCATCGTGATGCCGGCCGCCTTCTTCCTCATCTTCGGAGTCGGGCAGGACTACGGCACGCAGAGCGCCGGCCGGGGCAACGTCATCGCCTACATCATGGTCTCCATGGCCCTCTACGGCGCGATGATCGCGACCACGGGCGCGGGGGCGATGGTCGCCACCGAGCGGGCCCAGGGCTGGAGCCGCCAGCTGCGCCTCACCCCCCTCTCGCCGGTGGCCTACATCGTGGTCAAGGTCGTCGTCGCGCTGCTGATGGGGCTCATTGCCATCGTCGTCGTGTATGCCGTCGGCCTCAGCACGGGGGCCAAGGTCGACGACGTCGACATCGTCGTCACGACCGCGCTCATCGCCTGGGGTGGCTCACTGGTCTTCGCTGCCTTCGGGCTCTTCATGGGCTACCTGCTCCCCAGCGAGAACGTCATGCAGATCCTTGGTCCGGGCCTGGCGATCCTCGCCTTCGGCGGCGGGGTCTTCATCCCGCTCACGGATGGCAGCGGCTTCGAGATGTTCGCCCGCTTCACCCCGATGTACGGCGTCGCCAAGCTCGCCCGGCTGCCCCTGACCGGTGGCGACGTGCAGTGGTGGTGGCTGCTCAACACCGGCGTGTGGCTGCTGGTCTTCGCCGGGGGAGCGGCCATGCTGATGAGCCGCGACACCGACCGGGTGTGAGCCGGGTCGGGCCCGGCCCCACCCCCGCGGATATGGTCAGCGCATGAGGTCGTCCGTGCGGTGGTCACCGTGGTCAGCCTGGTCAGCGCGCTCGCCCGCGTCGGCGGACGCTCCCGAGCGCGAACTGGGCTCGACTGACGGGGGCGTCCGCTTCGGCGGACGGTTCCGGGGCTGGGCGCTCACCGGCGCGGTCGTCTGGACGGTCTTCCTCGTGCCGGTCGCCCGCGACGCGCTGGCCTTCGGCGGGATGGCGGCCGTGGTGGCGATGGTGGCCCTGCTCACCTTCGTGGCCGCCTACCTCGCCACCCTCGTCTGGCGCCAGAGTCATCGCGTGGCCGCGCGGGGCTCGGGGGCGGTCGACCGCCGGGCCGCCGCGGCTTATGCCGTCCTCGTGGTCCTGGCGCTCGTGGTCACCGCGCTGGTCCACCCCAGCGGGATCGCCAGCGTCGTCTACGTCGCGGTGGCCGGGATCTTCCTCTTCCCCCAGTGGGTCGCCCTCGCCCAGTCGGCCGTCCTCGCCGTGGCCAGCGAGACGGCGGTGCGGCTGGTGCCGGGATGGTCCGACGGTGAGGGCATCGGCCTGTCGGTGTTCCTCGCGTCCTTCGCGGTCTGGGGCATCGCCCAGGCCATCGGGCGCAGCATGGACCTCGTGGCTGCCCAGGAGGAGAACGCGCAGCTGATGGTCGGCCAGGAGCGCTCGCGCATGGCGCGCGACCTGCACGACATCCTCGGTCACTCGCTGACCGTGATCACGGTCAAGGCCGAGCTGGCGGGGCGGATGCTCGACGCCGGCGGCGACGCAGGCATCGCCCGCGCGCGGGCCGAGCTCGGCGACGTGGAACGGCTCTCGCGCGACGCGCTCGCCGACGTGCGTCGCACGGTCGATGGATACCGCGACCTGTCACTCCCGGGCGAGATCGCCCGCGCGAGAGTGGCGTTGGAGGCAGCCGAGATCGAGGCGACCCTCCCGGGCACCACTGACGAGGTGCCTTCGCAGTGGCGCGAGCTCTTTGCCTGGACGGTGCGCGAGGGCATCACCAACGTCGTGCGCCACAGCACCGCCCGTCACTGCACCGTCTCGATCACCGGCGACCACGTGCGCGTCACCGACGACGGACGCGGCTGCCCTGGCGACTCCGGTGACGGTGGGAACGGGCTCGTCGGGCTGCGCGAGCGGGCTGCCGCGGCCGGTGCCCGGCTCGTGACGCAGTCGCCCACGACGGGAGGCTTCGTGCTCACCGTGCACGTCTCGGCCCCAGCCGCCACCGGGGAGGGCCGGGTCGCCGTCGAGAGGCGCCGGCCCGCGCGGACTCGCACCCCCCAGGGGGCGTCGTGACGATCCGGCTCCTGCTGGCCGATGACCAGGCGCTGGTGCGTGGCGCCCTGGCCACCCTGCTCGGCCTCGAGTCCGACCTCGAGGTGGTGGCTGAGGTGGGTCGCGGTGACGAGGTCGTCGCGGCGGCTGCCGAGCACCGACCCGACGTGGCTCTGCTCGACGTGGAGATGCCCGGCCTCGACGGCATCGAGGCGACCAGGGCACTGCGCAAGGCCGCCCCCGCGGTGAAGGTGCTTATCGTCACGACGTTCGGCCGGCCGGGCTTCCTGCGGCGGGCGCTGCAGGCCGGGGCGAGCGGGTTCGTGGTCAAGGACACACCGGCCCGTCAGCTCGCCGACGCCGTGCGCCGGGTGCACTCCGGGCTGCGGGTGGTCGACCCCATCCTCGCGGCCGACAGCCTGGCCGTGGGGGACTCACCGCTCACCTCCCGGGAGACCGAGGTGCTGCGCGCCGCCCGCGGCGGGGGCAGCGTGGCCGACATCGCGGCCGCGGTCTTCCTCTCCGAGGGCACCGTTCGCAACCATCTCTCGGCGTCGATCGGCAAGACGGACGCCCGCAACCGGGGTGACGCCGTGCGGATCGCCGACGAGAACGGCTGGCTCTGACCTCCCCGGCCGCGTCTGCACCGCTGTTGCGGCGACCGCGGGTGGTGCTGGTGCACGGCAGCCGGCTGTCGCACACCCAGTGGGCGCCGCAGGAGGCGCTGCTGCGGGCCGCGAACCTCGACCTCGCGCTGCCCGACCTGCCCGGCGTGGAGATGGTCCGGCTGCTGCGCGAGGACCCGCGTACCGCCACCGTGCCGCTGCTGCTGTTCACCGCTCACGGCGACGCCAAGACCGAGATGGAGGCGCGCACTGCCGGCGCCGACGACTGGCTCACCAAGCCGGCCGACCCCGAAGAGCTGACCCGCCGGCTGCTCAGCCTTGTCGGCGTGACCGTCTGACCCGACCGCCTCA
>JALYVC010000183.1 GCA_030853445.1 Actinomycetota bacterium
GGGTTGACCCCCGGGCCGGCCACACGGATGTCACTTGACTTCGGCGGACCAGATCCCGTACTGCTTCACCACGGCCGAGTCGATGTTCTCCTTCGTGATGAGCTGGCTGGGCCAGAAGTCGTGCTGGGGTACCGACTTGCCGTCGACCACGAGATCCTTGACGTAGCTCATGGAGCGCTCGGCCATCTTGATCGGGTTCTGGCTGATGGTGGCGTCCTGCTTGCCGTCCCGGATCGCCTGGAGGGCCTGGGCGGTGCCGTCCAGCCCGATGATGAAGATGTGTTTGCTGTTTCCCGGGGGCTGGAACCGGTTGGCCGAGTCGATGGCCCGCAGCGCTCCGACCGTGTTGTCGTCGTTGGCGCCGAAGACGGCGTCGATCGTGGGGTTGGCCTGCAGGATGTTGCTCATGACGTTCAGCGACTTCTCCTGGTCGAACCCACCCTCCTGCTTCGCCACGATCTTCAAGTCGGGGAAAGCCTTGAGCCCCGCTGAGAAGCCGGTCTCACGGTCGGCAGACGCAGTCGTGCCCACCAGCCCGACCAGGTCGACGACGTTGCCCTTGGGACTGCCGTAACGCGCCTTGAGCTTGTCGGCGATCCACGTCGCCGCCTCGCCGCCGGCCTTCTTGTTGTTCGTCTCGACGAAACAGGTGATCTTGCCGCCGCTCGCGCCGCGATCGAGGGTGAAGACCGGGACACCCTTCTGGTTGGCCGCCTGGACCACCGGTGTGATGCCGTTGGAGTCGATCGGGGTGAGGACCAGCACGTTGACCCCCTGGTTCAGCAGGTTCATGGCGTCGTTGAACTGTGTGGCGGCGTCGCCGTTGGCATTGGTCTCCTTGAGCTGGAAACCCTCTTTTGCCGAGCCGTCCTTGACGCCCTTCTCGAGACCGACGAAGAAGGCGTTCGTCAGGGTCGGGCCGGCGTAGCCGATCACGACGTCAGACGCCTTCATGGTCTTGGTCGCGTCTCCGGTCGCGCTCGAGGACGCGTTGTCCTGCGAACAGGCGGCTACGGCAGTGCTCGCGGCCAGCACTGTGGCGGCGAGCGCGATCCTTCGGTGGTTACGGGTCACGAAATGCTCCTCGGAGTTCGGGTGGGTGGGGTGAGGGCCGGGGTCGGGTCAGGAGACACGGGCGGTGTGGTGAACGGGTGGACGATGACGCGTCTCTCGGTGACGATCGCGCCGACGAGGTCGGCAGGAGTCACATCGAAGGCCGGGTTGAGCGCGCGGCTGCCGTGCGCGGCGACGCGTGAACCGGCGTGCGAAAGCACCTCGTCCTCGTCTCGAAGCTCAATGGGGATGCCCGCACCGGAGGGTGTACCGGCATCGATGGTCGCCTCGGGAGCCGCGACGACGAAGGGGATCCCCGCCCGAGCCGCGGCCAGGGCGTGGGACAAGGTGCCCACCTTGTTGGCCACGTCACCGTTCGCGGCGATCCGGTCGGCGCCCACGACCACGGCGTCAACCCGGCCGTCCACGATCAGGCCTGCCGCCGCAGAGTCAACGATGATGCGGTGCGGGATCCCGGCGCGACCGAGCTCCCAAGCGGTGAGCCGGGCCCCCTGCAGGAGTGGCCGGGTCTCGCACACGTAGACCACCTCCAACGGTTGCGCAGCGTGAAGTCTGGCCACGACCGACAGAGCGGTCCCGAACTCGACGCCGGCGAGCGCCCCTGCGTTGCAGTGCGTCAGGATGCGTCGGCTACCTGCGAGATGGGCGGCACCGGCCCGCCCGATCGCGTCGTTGGCTGCGATATCGGCGTCTCGAACCGCCAGAGCGGCACTGAGCAGGCCGGCAGCATCGGCGCCGTCTGCCCGTGCGGCAAGCACCTCCTCGACTCCATGGGCCAGGTTCACGGCCGTCGGGCGCGAACCGACCAGTCGGACCGCCGCGTCCGCCAGCGCTTCGTCGAGGTCGAGCCCGTCGCCCTCAGCCGTCTGCGCCGCCAGCGCCATTCCCAACGCACCGGCGACCCCGAGCGCCATGGCGCCTCGCACCGAGAGCGACCGGATCAGGGACACGAGGTGGTCGACGTCCCGGACGTCGATCAGCACCTCTTCGTGGGGAAGACGCGTCTGGTCGATGATTCGGACCGCACCGTCCGTCCAATCTATGGTTCGCACAAGAAAGGACTGTTGTCTGACAACTGACATCTGTCAAGAGGTGTGGCACTCTGTTCCCAGTAACGTTCGGGCAACGCCGACCACGAGGAGTGCGGGTGCAGAGTCTCGGCACACAGACGTCGCTGCCCCATCAGCTCGCCGACGCTCTGCGTAAGAGGATCCGCAGTGGCGAGTGGGCGCCGGGTGAGAGGTTGCCCACCGAGGCAGAGCTGGTGACCCGGTACGGCGTGTCCCGCGCGACCGTCCGCCAGTCGATCAAGGACCTCGAGGGTCAGGGGCTGGTGATCGTGCGTCGCGGGCTTGGCACCTTCATGACAGACCATGTCGGGATCCATGCCGGCATGCAGGAGCTCGCCTCCATCTCGTCCACGATCGAGCAGATGGGCTTCAAGCCCTCGATGCGCTACCGCCGCAGGACGATACGCACCGCCTCCCCTGAGGAGACCACTCAGTTCGACCTCCCCACTGGCGCCCAGGTGGTCGATATCCAACGCAAGATCCTGGCGGACGGTGAGACGGTCGCGTTCTCCTACGACGTGCTGCCGCGCTGGGCCTTTCCCCGTGACTTCCGGGTCAGCCAGCTGCGCGGATCCGTGTTCGGCTTCCTTGCCGAGCATGGCGGCCCGCGACCCACTCGCGCGGTGGCCGAGGTCCATGCCGTCCGCTCGGACACCATCGACTGGGACGACGAATCCGGCAGCCAGCAGCTCTTCGTCCTCCTCGACCAGATGCAGCTGGACGAGCAGGGAAGACCGTTCATGCACTCGCGAAGCTTCTTTCTCGAGGGCCGGTTCAACTTCACCGTGATCCGCTCCCGGTGAGGCTCGACGACCCTCCTGCCTCATCTCACCCCAGCCCGGCCGCCGGCCGGGCCCACCAGAAGACGATGGAGTCAAGACCATGAAGGCTGTTGTACTGGAATCGCTCGCGCCGATCGAGAAGGGCCCACTGCGTCTGCGCGACGTCGAGCGCCCCTCCCCCGGACCGGGCCAGGTCCTGCTCAAGGTCGCTGCATGCGGCGTCTGCCGCTCGAACCTGCACATGATCGAGGGCGAGTGGGCAGGCGGCGGAACCCCGGCGTTCACCCCCATCATCCCGGGCCACGAGGTCGTGGGCACCGTGGCAGAGATCGGCACGGGCGTCGAGCACCTGGCCGTCGGCGACCGAGTGGGCGTGCAGCCGCTGTGGTCGACGTGCGGTTTCTGTGAGTTCTGCGTGTCCGGGCTCGACCACCTCTGCCAGAGCAAGCACATCACCGGCGAGACCGTCGACGGTGGGTACGCCGAGTTCATGCTGGCCACCGAGCGGCACACCTACATCCTTCCCGACGAGCTTCGGTTCGAGGACGCGGCACCGCTGTTCTGCCCCGGCATCACCGCCTTCGGCAGCGTCGCCAAGGCCCGCCTCGCGCCCGGCAAGAAGGTCGCCGTGTTCGGCGTGGGGGGCGTGGGCCACCTGGTGCTGCAGATGGCCGGGCTCACCGGCGCCGACGTCTTCGCCGTCAGCCGCGGACGCCAGCACCTCGAGCTCGGCGAGGAGCTGGGCGCGACGGGTATCGACGCCCTCGCCGGAGACCCGGCGGAGGCTCTCAACCGCCGAGGCGGCGTCGACGCCTCGATCGTCTTCGCACCCTCCGACGCGGTCGTCGACCAGGCTATCCGCGCGACTCGTCCCGGAGGCGTCATCGTCATCGGTGTCAACGCCAAGGTCGGCCCCTTGCCGTTCGCGACCGAGAAGTCGGTCGTCGGATCTCTGCTCGGCACGAGGCAGCAGATGCGCGAGGTCCTTGCGCTTGCCGCGGCCGGCAAGATCAGCGCGCAATGCCAGCCGTTTGCTCTCGAGGACGCCACCGAGGCCCTCACCGCGCTGAAGAACGGGCAGGTCCGCGCTCGCGCGGTTCTGGTCGTCTGAGGTGCAGCTCGCGGATGAGCGTCAGGCGGTTGTCCAGGCCTGTCGCGACCTCGTCGCCACCGGGCTCGTCCGGGGCACCTCCGGCAACGTCTCGATAAGGGACCCCGCTTCTGGATTGGTGGTGATCACACCCAGCGGTGCGGTCTACGACACGATGACCCCCGGCGACGTCGCCGTCCTGACCC
>JALYVC010000234.1 GCA_030853445.1 Actinomycetota bacterium
AGGCCGAGCCGGGCCAGCAGCGCCCCGGCCTTCTCGCGGGCGACGGGCCGGGCCACGCCCGCGGCCCGGAGCCCGAACGCGACGTTGTCGAGGGCGCTGAGGTGCGGGAAGAGACGGTAGTCCTGGAAGACGATACCGACCGGGCGCCGGGAGGCCGGCAGGAAGACTCCCCCGCCGGGGTCGTCGAGCACCCGTTCGCCCAGGCGGACCGTGCCCGCCGAGATCGGCTCGAGGCCGGCGAGGACACGCAGCAGCGTCGACTTCCCGGCCCCGTTGGGCCCCAGCACCCCGAGCACCTGGCCCGGGGCGGCCGTGATGTCGACGTCGAGGGTGAACGCGCCGCGGCGCACGAGCACGTCGGCGTGGAGGGTCACGTGACCCTCACCGGCCGCAGCCACCGGTCGCGCAGCGCCACGAGCACGACCACCGAGACCAGCAGGAGCACCAGCGACAGCGCCACGGCCGCGTCGAGGTCGTCCTCGAGGGCCAGGTAGACCAGCAGCGGCATGGTCTGGGTACGGCCGGGGGTGTTGCCGGCGAAGGTGATGGTGGCGCCGAACTCCCCCAGCGCCCGGGCCCAGCACAGGACGCCGCCGGCTCCCAGCGACGGAGCCACGAGGGGCAGCGTGACGCGGGCGAAGCTGGTGAGCCGACCGGCTCCCAGCGTGGCCGCCGCCTCCTCGTAGCCCTGGTCGGCCACCCGGAAGGCTCCCTCGACGGTCACGACCAGGAAGGGCATCGCCACGAAGGTCTCCGCGACGACGACCCCCCAGGTCGTGAAGGGGAGCGAGAACGACGTCCAGCGGTAGATCCACTCGCCGACGATGCCCGCACGTCCCAGGGCGAGCAGCAACGCGACCCCGCCGACGACAGGCGGCAGCACGAGAGGCAGCGTGACCAGCGCCCGGAGGACGCCGACCAGGCGCCACCTCGAGCGGGCGAGGAACCACGCGAGGGGAACGCCGAGCACGAAGGAGACCGCGGTCGCGGCCGTCGCGCAGAGCAGCGAGAGTCGCAGGGCGTCGGAGACGGCCGGGTCGGAGAGCACACGGGGCAAGGCCGTCCAGGGCGCCCGGACGAGCAGCGCGGCCAGGGGCACGACCAGGAAGAGCACGCCGAGCGCGGCCGGCACGCCCAGGGGCCAGGGGACGGTGCCGCTCGCGCGAGCCCGACCGACCTCGCGGGCCGTGCGCTCGCGCCCGCGGGTGTGTGGAGCGGATCCGGTGTCGGCCACCGGTCAGGGGGCGGCGAAACCGGCGGAGGTGAGCGCGGAACGCCCCGCTCCGGACAGGACGAAGGCCGTGAAGGCGGCGGCCCCGGACGGGTTGGGCGCCTTGGTCAGCGCAGCGACCGGGTAGGTGGTCGAGGCGTTGACCGCAGCCGGGATCTCGATGCCGGTGACCTTCCCGCCGGGGGCCGCGGCGCGGACGTCGGTCACGTAGACGACCCCGGCGTCGACCTCTCCGAGCGAGACCTTGGTCAGCACCGCCTTGACGTCGGTCTCCTGGCTGATGGGGACGACGTCGATCCCGGCCCTGGCGAACACCTGGGCGGCGACCTTCCCGCAGGGCACCTGGGCCTGGCACAGGGCGACCTTGACCCCCCTCCTGGCGAGGTCGGCCAGCCCCCTGACCTGCGCCGGGTTCGAGACCGGGACGACGATCTCCATCTGGTTCCTGGCGAACGTGCTCGGGTTGGTGGCGTCCCCGGCCTTCACGACCGCATCCATGTTCGACGGGCTGGCCGAGGCGAAGACGTCGGCCGGGTTGCCCTGGGTGATCGAGGTGGCGAGGCCGGAGCTCGGCCCGAAGTTCAGGACGACCCTGACCCCGGGGTGGGCCGACTCGAAGGCCGTGCCGATCGCGCTGAACGCCTCCTTCAGCGAGGCCGCGGCGAAGACCGTCACCGTGCCGGACACGCCGCCCGAGACCGCGGGGCTCGCCCCCGCAGCCGCTCCGCCCACGGACGAGCCGGACCCGCAGGCGGCGGTGAGCAGCAGCACCCCCAGGGCGGGGACGAGGGTCAGCGTCAGGCGCGGTCGGGTCACGAGGGGCTCCGTGGTCGAGGACGTCGAAGGGGAAGCGGAGTGGCACGTCGAGCGGGGGGTCGAGGGATGTGAGTCAAGGTGGTGGTTCACCGTCGCTGGGGGACCTCGACCACCACGTTGGTCGACTTGATGGCGGCAATGGCCAGAACCCCCGGCTCCAGACGGAGCTCGTCAGCGGCTTCGCGGCTCATCAGCGAGACGATCCGGTGGCCGCCTGCCTGGATCTCGACCTGGGCCATCACGGTGTCGCGCACGACGCGCGTGACGAGCCCCACGAATCGGTTGCGTGCCGACTCGGAGTGGACCGGACCGGGGTCGGGCGTCTCGGTGGTCGCCGCCAGCTCCTGGGCGAAGGCCGCCAGGGTCGCCCCCTCGATGACCTGACGTCCGGAGGCGTCCGTGCTCACGGTGAGCCGGCCGACGTCGACCCACCGGCGGACCGTGTCGTCGGAGACGCCGAGCAGCTCGGCGGACTCACGCACTCGATAGGTGGGCACGGTGACACCATAGCCCGCATCCACGGCTCTTCATAGACAACGGCTCCGAAGGAACGGCGGCAAATCTACGAGAGTGCTGCAGGTGCGGTCACGAGCCTGCGTCGACCACAGCCTCGAGCTCTGCCCGGGCGCCGACCAGCGACGGGCCGTACCAGGTCAGCAGACGACCGGAGACGAGGGCGGTGGGCACCCGGGTGAAGGCCTCGGGCCCGTCATCGGCGGTGAAGACGTAGGGCTCGTCGGGCAGCAGCACGAGGTCGAGGTCGTCGCGGTCGAGCTCGGTGAGCTCGACGTGCGGGTAGCGCCCGCCGCCCTCGGGATGCTCCCCGAAGGCGTTGACCCACCCGAGCCGGGCCATCAGGTCGCCGGTAAAGGTCTGAGCGCCGACGACCATCCACGGGTCGCGCCAGATCGGCACGGCGACCCGTGGTCCGCCGAGGGAGGGCGCGGGCGCCCAGTGGTCCTGCGCCTGTTCGAGCCACCCCGGGACCCCCCAGCCCAGCGCGTCGTCGAAGAGGCGACGCATCGAGGCGAAGGCCTCGTCGAGCGTCTCGATGACCGTCACCCAGACCGGGACCCCGGCCTCTCGCAGCCGACGCACGTCGAGCTCGCGGTTCTCCTCCCGGTTGACCACGACGAGGTCGGGGGCGAGGTCGAGCACGGCCCGCAGGTCAGGGTTCTTGGTCCCCCGCACCCGGCGCACGTCGAGGTCGGTCGGGTGGGTGCACCAGTCGGTGGCCCCGACCACCGCGTCACGACGGGTGGTGGCGAGGGCCTCGGTGAGCGACGGCACGAGGGACACCACCCGGCGTACGGGGTGCTCGACCCGCACCGGGGTGCCGAGGTCGTCGGGCACGAACCGGGGCGCAGCCGGGCTCACGACACGGCCCGGCGCACGCCCATGGCGCCGCACAGGGGGGGCGGCCAGGCCCGGGTGGCCCGCTCGATCTCGCCGTCGATGGCGGCCGCCACGTCATCCGCGATCGGCACCGCGTGACGCTCGTCCATCGAGACGTGGACGAAGGTCGCCTCGAGGGTGCAGGCCAGTCGCTCGTGCGTCTCGTCGAGCACGTAGACGATGCCGTGGACGACGCGGCTCGAGCGGGCCAGCAGCTGGGGGCGCAGGCTGAAGCGGTCCCCCATGCGCATCTCGGCCAGGTAGCGCAGGTGGTGCTCGGCAGTGAAGAGGCTGAGGCGTCGGGTCGACAGGTAGTCGTCGTCGACCCCCAGCTCCTGCAGCCGTCGCCACACCGAGCGGGCGGCGGGGTGGAAGTAGTGCGCGATGTTCATGTGGCCGTTGTCGTCGATGAGGTCGGGCGTGACCTCGAGGGTGTCGCTGGCCGAGACCTCGCGGACCTGCGAGGCAGTGAGGGCAGCGGTCGGCACGGGCGGCACGGGCGGCTCTTGGGTGCTCACACGTTGCGACGGTACTGGCCGCCCACCTCGAAGAACGCATCGGTCACCTGCTGCAGCGAGCAGACCCGCGCGGCGTCCATCAGCACGGCGAAGGCGTTGTCGTCACCGGTCGCCGCGGTCTTCAGCCGGGCCAACGCCTCCTGCGCCTCGTCGCGGTGGGTCTCCTGGAAGGCCTGCACCCGGGCCAGCTGCGACTCCTTCTCCTGCGTGGTCGCCCGTGCGAGCTCGACCACGTGCTGCTCACGCTCGGGATGCGGGTTGCGGAAGGTGTTGACCCCGATGACCGGGAGGCTCCCGTCGTGCTTGCGGTGCTCGTAGAGCATCGACTCGTCCTGGATGCGGCCACGCTGGTAGCCGGTCTCCATCGCCCCGAGCACTCCCCCGCGCTCGTTGATGGCGTCGAACTCCGCGAGCACGGCGGCCTCGACGAGGTCGGTGAGCTCGTCGATGACGAAGGCGCCCTGGAGCGGGTTCTCGTTCATGGCCAGACCCCACTCCTTGTTGATGACCAGCTGGATGGCCAGCGCCCGGCGGACCGACTCCTCGCCGGGCGTGGTGACGGCCTCGTCGTAGGCGTTGGTGTGAAGGCTGTTGGCGTTGTCGTAGATGGCGATCAGGGCCTGCAGCGTCGTGCGGATATCGTTGAAGCTCATCTCCTGCGCGTGCAGGGAACGGCCGGAGGTCTGCACGTGGTACTTCAGCTTCTGCGACCGCTCGTTGGCGCCGTACTTCTCCTTCATCGTCACGGCCCAGATGCGGCGGGCGACCCGGCCCAGCACGGAGTACTCCGGGTCCATCCCGTTGCTGAAGAAGAAGGACAGGTTGGGGGCGAAGTCGTCGATGTCCATCCCCCGCGCCAGGTAGGCCTCGACGTAGGTGAACCCGTTGGCCAGGGTGAAGGCGAGCTGGCTGAGGGGGTTCGCCCCGGCCTCGGCGATGTGGTACCCGGAGATCGAGACGGAGTAGAAGTTGCGCACCTCCTGCTCGATGAACCACTCCTGGATGTCAGCCATCATGCGCAGCGAGAACTCGGTGGAGAACAGGCAGGTGTTCTGGCCCTGGTCCTCTTTGAGGATGTCGGCCTGCACGGTGCCGCGCACCTGGTGCAGCGCGTGGGCCCGCAGCTCGCCGTGCTCCTGCTCCGACGGCTCACGCCCCTCGCGCTCACAGAAGGCGTCGACCTGCTGGTCGATCACGGTGTTGAGGAAGAAGGCCAGGACGGTGGGGGCGGGGCCGTTGATCGTCATCGACACCGAGGTCGTCGGCGAGACCAGGTCGAAGCCGGCATAGAGCGCCTTCATGTCGTCGAGGGTCGCGACCGAGACCCCCGAGGTGCCGACCTTGC
>JALYVC010000249.1 GCA_030853445.1 Actinomycetota bacterium
AGGTCAGACCAGATCCGCGGGACCGGTCCAACCCCAGTTCTGCTCGACCGGACCCGTCCAACCCCAGTTCTGCAGGGCACCCGCAGCCGGTGACCCACCGGCAGTACCCCAGGTCGGCATGGCCGGCTTGGTGAGCATGGACTCGAAGAGCTTGGTGAACGACTTCATGGCTTGTCCTCTCGTTGTGCCGCGATTCGGGGCGCGGCAACGTTGCGGCTCCGGGAAGTTTCGGGCCGTGGGTGGATCGAGGGGCCACGCGTCCGCGGCCACCTACTACTGTCCTCAATCTCGCAGAGCGAGGCGTCTCTCACGATGGGTACATCGGCCAAGTTGACAAACTTTGCCAAGAATTGAAGGTCTTCTGGTCCAACCGAGGATTTTTGCCCTGCTATGGCGGGGTAGGGTGACGCCTTCGCCGGGCTATGCCGTCGGTCCTGCCTGACGGGTCGTATGTGGGAGACTGAGTGAGGACGGGCTTCTGCTCGTGACCAATCATCCGACCACGACCGACGGGAGCCAACGATGAGCAAGCGCGCTCGCAAGCGGCGCTCGCGCAAGGGCAACGCTGCCAACCACGGCCGCAAGCCCAACGCCTGAGCCCAGACACGACTGACCCCCGAGCCCACAGGGCCGGGGGTCTTGTCGTGCGACGTGGCGTCTTCGAGCGATGGCGCCGGGTCGGGCTCGTCAGCGGGTGAGGACCGAGACCGCCACGTCGTCGTGAGCCGTGACCCGGTCAGCGGCCAGCTCGCCCTGACCGTTCCCGAAGCGCAGCTTCTTGGTGTGCTCCAGCGTGTCCTCGATGAGCATCCGGTTGGTGCGGATGAGGTCGGATACCACGCCCAGCATCACCGACAGGAAACTGACCATGAGCAGGGCGACACCGAGCAGCAGCGACTGGATGTGGTTGCCGCCGGAGTCGGTGCGCAGCAGCACGGCATATCGCACGAAGGGGGCGAGGCCGAGCACACCGAACAGGACCGCGATGGCGCCGAAGATCGCGTAGGGCTTGTACATGATGTACGCCCGCACGATCGCCATCCCCGACTTGGCCACGTGCTCCTTGGTCGACTTGAAGAGGCGGGACTCACGGGTCTTGGGGTTGGTTGTGACGGGGATGCTGGCGACGCGCAGCTTCTTGTTCCCCGCCTGGATGATCGTCTCCATGCAGTAGCTGAAGCGCGTGATCGTGTTGAGCAGCATGAGGGACTCGCGCGAGTAGGCCCGGAAGCCGCTCGCCGCGTCGGGCAGCTCGGTGCCGGCAGCGCGGTTGACGACCCTGCTACCCAGCTTCTGCAGGGCGATCTTGCCCTTCGAGAAGTGCTCGACGAGGTGCACCTGACGGTCGGCGATGACGATCTCGGCCTCGCCGCGCAGGATCGGCTGCACGAGGTCGGTGATGCGCTCCTGTGGGTACTGGTTGTCACCGTCGGTGTTCACGACGATGTCGGCGCCGAGCTCGAGGGCCCGCTGCACCCCGTCATGGAACGACCGGCCGAGACCTCGGTTGCGTGCGTGCCGCACGAACTCGGTGACGCCATGGGCCCGAGCCACCTCCACCGTGCGGTCGCTCGAGCCGTCGTCGATCACCAGGACCACGATCTCGTCGATCCCCGGGATTTCACGGGGAATCGACTCGAGCACGAGGGGAAGGGTCTCCTCCTCGTTGAGGCACGGCACCTGGACGACGAGTTTCACAGCACTACCTCTTGGTCGGGACGATGGTCAGGAGGATACCCGGTTGTGCGACTCGTCGCGTTGACCCTCGCGCCGACGGCGCCGACCACCCACGAGCACGAGGATCACCGCCGCACCGCCGAGAAGACTGAGGACGGCACCCTGATGCAGCCCCGGCGCGTCGTACCGGAGGGTGACGACGTGCTGGCCCGCCGGCACGGCGACCGCCGCCATGGCGTGGTCGGCCGACACGATGGGAACCGTGGCTCCGTCGACGCTCGCCGACCACCCGCTACCGGCCAGGGCGTCAGCGACCACCAGGTGCCCCGGTGCCTCCGCCCCGACATCGACCGAGATCTCACCACCCTGGTCGCTCCTGGTGCGCAGCTGCGCCACGCCACCCGGCCCGGGGCGGCCCGACGCGGTCCCACCGGACAGCACCACGGTGTCGGCCGGTACACCCTGCTCGAGCGCGGCGACCTGCCCTGCCGAGTCAGGTTCCACGAGCGTCGAGCCGGCCCACCGCACACGAGACAGGCTCGTCAGCCGCTCCCAGGTGATGGCCCCGCGGTGGGAGTCGGCGAGACGCAGCCCGTCGTCGACCGGCGTCACCCGACCACAGGCGAGCTCCCCGCGCGTCCCGGCCAGGACTGGGATGCCCGTCGTCCCCAGGAGGCGCACGGTGGCCGTGAGCGGCCCGTCGGAAGAGGTCAGGCCGCCCCCGGGCACCCCCACCGGGAGCACGGTCGCGTTGGGCACCCCCTTGCCGAGCCACCTGGCTCCCGTGACGACCTGCCCGTCTGCCGTGTGCACGGACACCTCCACGAATGCCCCTGGACCAGGTGGCGCAGCACCGGTGAGGTCGTCGGCCGCCTGGATGACCACGGCCCGCAGGGGGCCGGCGGGCAGGGTGCACGTCAGCTCGCTCCCGGGTGCGGCCGGGATCTTGTCCCCCGTGCCGGGCGGTGCGGTGAGCGTGCCGGGCACCGTGGCGTCCGGGCCCAGCCAGTAGCGCACGGCGAGCCGGTCGAGGATCGGGTTGCGCCCGACCTGCGCGACCGGCACCTGGGCCGAACCGAAGTCCGAGAACGTCGCAGTCTTCATCACCAAAGGGTCGACGGCCTTGAGGAGGTCGACCCACGACGGCTTGGTGAACTGGTGACCGGTCGGGGCGCGCAGCCCGTAGTAGCCCGCAGTTGACGAGAGCGCGATGAGGTCGGAGCCCGCGAAGCGGTCCTCCCCCAGGTGCTGCTGCAGGTAGGCGTGCGTCGGCGTGACGGGGTAGAAGTTCTCGGGGTCGCTGCCCCCGATGTCGATGGCGATGAACCGAGTCGCCTGGAACACCACGATGCCGACGATGAGCAGGACAGCGGCGACGCCCAGGACTCGAGGCGCCAGTCGGATGACGAGCAGCAGGAGCAGTGCGACCAGGAGCAGCACGCCAGCGGCGACGGTCGGCTCCCGCCACGCCAGGTAGTAGCGCCCCTGGGTGGCCGCCTCCCGAGCCGAGACCAGCGCCTGCACGCCCGCGTAGGCCGCGGCGGCGCCGACGAGCAGCACGGCCAGGGTCCAAAGGGGGCCCCGAGACCTGCCGCGGGCCACGCCACGCCCGGAGACCACCTCGGCGTCCGCGCGACGGGGCGTCTCGGGCTCGAACGGCGTCCCGTCCCCGGGCGGGGTCCCTCCCCCAGGTGGCGGGGCGTTGCCGCGTAGGCGCAGGTGGATGAGCACGCGGTCGAGACCGAGACCAGCCAGCACGGCGAGCGAGAAACCGAGGATGACGCGGATTCGCCAGATCGAGCTGTTGGAGAAGACCGGCAGACCTTGCAGCGCGACGAGCAAGGGCCCACCGAACCAGCCGATGACCACGCAGACGATGGTGACCGCCGTGAAGAACCAGATGAGGTGTCCCGGCTGCCCCCACCGACCACGGGCCCGCGACCACACCAGGGGCACCAGCGCGAGGACGATGGCCCCGACCCCGACGAAGGCGGCAGCCTCGACGGGTGTGGGTCCGCGACCGTCCCCACCGACGCAGGTGCCGAGGATGTGGGGTGACAGGACGGTGAGCAAGGTGTAGAGCGGAGAGTGCGCACCCTTGGTCGAGCTGCGGTACGAGAGGTCGGTCTCAGCGATCTGGCGCGCGAAGGGCAGCATCTGGACGGCCGAGAGGAGACCACCGACGACGAGCCCCCCGACCGCCACAGCGGTGCGGCGCACCACCCCGCGCCAGCTTCTGCGGTGGAGGGCCAGGACACGGGCCACGAAGTAGGCTCCGGCGACGTAGAGAGCCAGGCCCGTGACCTGCGGGAACCCGCCCAGCAACATGCTGGCGAGGACCAGCGCCAGCGGTACGGCGTCGCGCGCCCTCGCCTCCTGCACGAGGCGCTCGGTCGCCCAGAAGAGGGCCGGGACGAAGGCAGCGGTCTGGGTCTGGGGCCAGTTGGACCACATGATCATGAAGGCCGACGACGCGTAGACCAGTGACCCGAGCAGTCCACCGGCCCGGCCCACCCCGAGGCGACGCAGGAACGCCATCATCCCCGCGGTGACCACGAGCACCTGCAGCAGCTTGACGAACGCCGGAGCCAGCCAGAGGGGCATGACGTAGTAGGGAAGGGCCAGGGGCGAGAAGTGAGCGGTGTTGGGTGAGGTCAGGGGAACCCCACCCACGCTGCTCTGTGACCACGTGGGGTAGGTGCCACCGCCCAGGTCACGCTTCACCTCGGCGATGGCCGGCAGGAAGTGGTCGACGGTGTCGGACCGGCAGGTGTTCGTGGCCGAGACATCGGCGCCGGTCTGCGCCCGCCAGGGCTGGAACTGCGTCAGCAGGTTGGTGTCGACGGCCAGGTCACGCCCGAGCAGCGACGGCCCGAGACCCACGGCGACGAAGACCAGCAGACCGAGCGCCAGCAACCGGTCGAACCCGGACCAGCTGCGCCGCACCTCAGACCCCTCTGTCGACGAGCCCGACCTGCCGGCCGAGCTGTCGACGAGGTTATCCGACGCAGGCTCACCACGCTCACGCCCTCCGAGAGGGTGTCACTCCCCCGTGGTGTACCGGATCATCGTGATGCGCTGCAGGATGGTGGCCCGCAGCTCGACGGGCGCCGACTCGTTCGAGCACGACCGCTTGATGACGGCCTTGAGGGCCTCGTCGAGGTGGTACTGCTTGAGGCAGGCCGCGCACTCGTCGAGGTGGGTCTTGATCTTCGCGACGTCACCCTCCCCCATCTCGCCGTCGAGGTACTCGTAGACCCGCAGCAGGGCCTCGGAGCAGTCGGTGTCCGGACCTGCCGCGAGCTGCCCGCTGAGGCCATGGTCGTGTGCCTGCGTCATGCCTGGGTCCCTTCGCTCGTCTCGCCGGAGGGCCGCCGGAAGCCGCGGTCGATGGCATACCCGCTCAGGCGCTCACGCAGCTGCCGACGGCCGCGGTGCAGCCGCGACATCACCGTGCCGATGGGCGTCTGCATGATCTCGGCGATCTCCTTGTAGGCGTAGCCCTCGACGTCGGCGAAGTAGACCGCGAGGCGGAACTCCTCCGGGATCTCCAGCAGCGCCCGCTTCACGTCACTGTCAGGCAGGTGCTCGAGGGCGACGTCCTCGGCCGAGCGCAGCCCAGAGGACTGGTGGGACTCCGCGCGGTGCAGCTGGTAGTCCTCGACGTCCGAGGCGTCGGACTGCAGCGGCTCACGCTGCTTCTTGCGGTAGGTGTTGATGTAGGTGTTGGTGAGGATGCGGTACATCCAGGCCTTGAGGTTGGTGCCCGGACGGTACTGGTGAAAGGCGCCGTAGGCCTTGGCGTAGGTCTCCTGCACGAGGTCGTCGGCGTCGGCGGGGTTGCGCGTGGTGCGCATCGCCGCGGAGTACATCTGGTCGAGCAGCGGCATGGCCTCGCGCTCGAAGCGCCCACGGCGCTGCGACTCGGTCTCACTGGCCACGTCGACCGTGTGGTCGGCTTCGCGCTGGGCCTCGGCGGCGGCGTCCTCGAACTGGTCGAGCACGCCGAGGGCGGTCTGGGTGTCGTCGGTCATCGCCTGCAAGCATAGTCGCGGGGCGGGACGGGCGTCGGTGGCCGCTTGCCCGGCAGGGCGCAGCCCCACGCTTCCAGCGGGTTCGGCGAGCATCAACACGGGTGGTGACCTTCCTGCAAGGGCGAGGGGTCGCCGGTGGTGTGGGGGCGACGCAGCGGTCAACAGCGGCCGGGAGGGCACCATTCCCCAGCCTCGACCCTCCCGCCACCCTCCCGGTTGCCCGCCGTCCGAGTCGACGCACCCCGGCTGTGTGGAAGACTTCTGCGAACCCCCAGCCCCCTCACAGGGTCGAGGAGGTCCCCGACGACGTCACGAGAGGTGAGAACGTGCTCGCAGGTCAGGCACTGGGTCAGGCCAAGACGGTCTACGCGGCAGCGCTCCAGGGGGCGGGCAAGGCGCTGACGGCGGCACACGTCATCGGCGACACCCCGCCGCCGATCAACCAGACGGCCCGCCACTGGGCCTACAGCCTCTTTCGGGTGCACGACTCACTGGCGATCGCCGAGCTCGACGTGCCGTGGTGGACCTACCGTGCCATCGACGCCGTGGAGCTGTGGCTGGCCACGCACGAGGGACCGGTGCGCGTCATCGAGTACGGCTCGGGCGCCAGCACCTTCTGGCTGTCGAAGCGTTGCGCCGAGGTCCATTCGGTGGAGCACCATCGCGGCTTCGGCGAGATGATGGCCGCGGAGCTGGCCGGCAAAGCCAACGTCAGCCTCCGGATCATCGAGCCCACGACCGGCAGGTCACCGCGGATGGGATCGCAGAAGGAGGGCCACGACGGGCTCGACTTCGACGACTACGTCCACTCCATCGACGACGTCGACGGCGAGTTCGACCTCGTCGTGATCGACGGCCGGGCCCGCGAGGCCTGCCTCGAGGCGAGCCGGGGCCGGCTGGCGCGCGGCGGCATCATCGTCTACGACAACAGCCTGCGCCGTCGCTACCGTGTGGCGATCGGGGACAGCGGGCTGGTCGAGCACCGCTACCGCGGCCTGACCCCCACCCTGCCCTACCCCGACCAGACCTCCCTGCTCAGGGTGCCCTGACCCGCCCCAGCGCGGCCCCCAGGGCCGCGAGCAGCACGTCGGCGACGACGAGGATCACCCTGCTGGCCAGCGCCACCGCGAGCGCCCGGGTGTAGCCGATCGTGGGGGCGAGCGAGAGGGTGAGGACGGCGTCACGGACCCCAGCCCCGGCCGGGGCCAGGGGAAAGAGCAGGCCGGCCGCGAAGGCGAGCGCCATCCCGCCGACTGCGCTGAGCAGCCCCTTCACGCTGTCGCCGCCCAGCGCCGCGGTCATGGCCCACAGGTGGGTTCCGAGCAGGAGCCAGGTGACGAACCCCCACCCGACGGCTCGGGCGGTGTGCCCGCCGTCGAGGCGCTGCCCGAGCGGCTCGCGGTGCACCAGCCGCAGCACGGTGTCGAGGACCCACGGGATGGTCCTCGGGTGGAGGGAGGCCAGCAGTGGCGGCAGGAAGATGAACACCCACCAGTAGGTGCGCAGCCCGTCGGTGCTGGCCCAGGGCAGCAGCGCGGCGCCGGTGAGCAGGCCGGTCGCGGCGACGACGGCCAGCATCATGACGTTGGCGCCGAACATCACCCGGCGCGCGATGCCCGAGCGACGGCCGAACTCCATCTGGGCGACCACCGGCCACAGCGAGCCCGGGAGGTACTTGCCGATCTGGCTGACGAAGAAGGCGGTGGCCGCAGCCCGCTCGCGCAGGTGGGCCCCCGACGCCCGCAGCATCTCCACCCAGATCCGCTCCACGGAGGCGGTCCCGACGACGGCGAGGACCCCCGATACCAGCATCGCCGGCCAGCCGACGGCGGCGACGGCGGCCCGCAGGCCGTCCCAGTTGCGAGCGACGAGGAAGGCGCCGAACGCGGCCACCGCGACCATGACGGCCACCGGGGCCACGCGACGCAGGAGCGGGACGAGGCCGTTGCGCGGGGCGGTCAGGCCGCGGGTCGCCCCGACCGGGTCATCGGCGGTCGTGCGGATCTCGTCGCTCATCGCGGGAAGCCTAGTCGGAGCTTGGGTGGTCGTCGCCCGCCCGCACAGCCGTGCCCGACACGGACCCGAGGCTCTCGGCGAAGGCCGTGACCGCCTCGCGGACCGCAGCGGCCGCAGCGCGGCCGACCGTGTGGGTGCCGGCGACCGGACGGACCTGCTCGGGCGGCACGAAGGCACGCACCTCCTCCGGCGTGCCGAACGGGTCCCGCTCGCCCTGGACGACGAGCAGGGGTCGTCCGGCGTCGAGGACGAGGGCCAGCTCCCCGGCTCGCAGGCGGTCCGGACGTCCGGGTGGGTGCAGCGGGAACGAGAGGCACAGCACGCCGGCAGCGCCCAGCGCCTCGGCGGTGCGGCAGGCGACACGCGCCCCCGCGCTGCGTCCGGCCAGG
>JALYVC010000258.1 GCA_030853445.1 Actinomycetota bacterium
GGCCCGCACCGCCACACCGCGACCCGGGCCGACGTCCCCCGCCGCCGTCGTCGCACGACCCGCCACCGTGGCTCCCGAGACCGTCACCGCCCCGACACGCCTCGAGATCGCCAGGATCGGGCTGAGCATGGCCGTGGAGCCGGTGGCCGTGGCGGACGACGGGCAGATGGCCCTCCCCACAACCGTCCGCGTCGCCGGGTGGTACCGCTTCGGTCCCGCCCCGGGCAGCCGTGCCGGCTCGAGCGTCATCGCCGGCCACGTCGACACCGCGGCCGAGGGGGCCGGCCCGATGGCCGGACTCGCCGGGCTGCGGACCGGTGACGTGGTGGAGGTCCTGTCGGGGGCCGAGCGCCACCGCTACCGCGTCGATTCGGTGCAGGCGATCCGCAAGACGTCGCTCGACCTGCCCGCCCTCTTCGACCGCTCCGGCCCCCCGCGGCTGCACCTCGTCACCTGCGGAGGACCCTACGACCGCGACGCGCACCACTACGAGGACAACGTCGTCGTCGTGGCGACACCCCTTCCTGGCGACTGAACCACGTGTTCCAGGGCATCATGGAGTCGGCCCGCGTCCACGGGCCGGTGACAGGAAGCGGAGGGGTCTAGGTGGAAGCAGCGAAGGGGCGCCCCTCCCAGCTCGTCGAGCGCGCCGAACCGCAGGCGCCGGACGGTCTGGCGCAGCGCCTGCGGGACGGCGACCGTTCGGCGCTGGAGCAGGCCTACGAACACTGGTCGCCGCTGGTCTACACCCTCGCCCTGCGGGCGCTGGGCGACCACCACGACGCGGAGGACGTCACCCAGCAGGTCTTCGTCTCGGCGTGGCACAGCCGTCGCACCCTGAGGCCTGCCGACGGGGCCGTGGCCGGCTGGCTCGTGGGCATCACCAGGCACCGGGTGGCTGACCTGCGGACCCAGCGCTACCGCTCGGTGCGCAACACCGCCGCCGTGGCCAGGCTCGTCAGAACCGATGACGGGGCCCACGACCACGACCTCGCGGACCGCGTGCTGCTCGCGCACGAGCTCGACCGGCTCGGTGAGCCTCGGGGCACGATCGTGCGACTCGCCGTCGTCGAGCAGCGACCGGCCCACGAGGTCGCCCGCACCCTCGACCTGCCCCTCGGGACCGTCAAGAGCCACGTGCGACGCGGTCTCATCCAGCTCCGCTCACGCCTCCAGGAGGGCTGACATGGTCCATCCCGACCCCGACGTCCTCGCCGACCTCGCCCTCGGCGACAGCGAGGGCGAGCAGATGTCCGAGCGCCACCTGTCGTCCTGCCCGGTCTGCTCGGCGACGGTCGAGGAGCTGCGCAGGGTGCGCGACCTGGCGCGGGGGCTCGACGCCGACGACGTCGTCTGGGAGCGCCCCGGCCCCGGTCTGTGGGCCCGGATCGAGCGCGACCTCGACGCCGACCCCCCTGGTGAGCAGCCGGCGGCCACCCTGCGCGCCGTGCCCCGGACGGGCCGAGGTGCCCATCGGGCCCGGCGGACCACCTCTTTCGCCTGGGTGGCGGCCGCGGCCGTCGTGGGCATCGCCGTCGGCATGGGCGCAGCCTGGTCCTTCTGGCGGGCCCCGTCGAACATCACCACGGTCGCCAGCGTCGCCCTCGACACCCTCGACACCCGTCAGCATCTGGGGGAGGCGGTGCTGCAGCGCCATGACGGCACCCTCGACCTGCGCGTCGAGATGGGCTCGCTCGACACGGGTCCCGGATACCTCGAGGTGTGGCTGCTCAACGCCGACGGGAAGCGGATGGTCTCGCTCGGGGTGATGAGCCAGGCTGGCACCACGTTCCCGGTCTCGTCGGCGCTCATCGAGAAGGGGTACGTCATCGTCGACGTCTCGCGTGAGGGCTTCGACGACCGGCCGGCGCACTCGGGTGACAGCCTGGTCCGTGGACGTCTGGCCGTGTGAGCGAGCCGAGCGCTAGCCTCAGGCCGGTCGGCGGGCCACGGTGACCTGCCAGTCGGCGTCGTCACGCCAACGGTCGAGCTGCCACGTCGAGAAGCGGTGCTCGTGCACGAACCCCGTGGCCACCAGGTCGGCATCGAGGGCGTCGACCGTGTAGTCGCGGTCGGTGGCGAAACCGGCGACGAGCCGCCCACCGGGCCGCAGGAGCCCGCGCATCGTGCGCAGCACGTCGCTCTCGGTGCCGGGGGCCACGAAGACGAGCACGTTGCCGGCCAGCGCGACGACGTCGAAGGGGTCGCCGAAGCCTTCGTCGGCGAGCACCTCGGGGTCGAGGTCGAGCAGGTCGCCCGCAAGGTAGGGCACCCCGAGGTAGCGCGCGCGGGCGTGCTCCACGAGTCCCGTGTCGCGGTCGACGCCTAGCGCGAGGTGGCCCATCCGGGTCAGCGCCGCGGCCACGCGACCGGTGCCTGCCCCGGCGTCGAGGATGCGTGCGCTTCGGGGAGCCAGGACGTCGATGAAGCGCGCTTCCCCGTCGAGGTCCTCACCGGTGTCGGCCAGGTGGTCGAAGCGAGCGACGTAGCCCTCCCACGCCTCACCCGTCATCTCCTGCTCCCAGCGGGTGGCCGCCGTGCCGCTCGGGTGGTGTGGACGGCCGTGGTGATGGCGGGCCATGCGGGTCAGCGCTTGACCGCGACGAGAAGGCCGTCGCCCACCGGGAGCAGGCTGGTGGCGAACCGGGTGTCGTCGCGCAGCGCCTTGCCGAGGTCGCGCAGGGTGCGGGTGACCTCGTCCCGCGCGGCAGGGTCGGCGACGTGGTCGTGCCACAGCATGTTGTCGACGACCATCACACCTCCCGAGCGCAGCAGTCGGGTGGCCTGCAGGACGTAGTCGGGGTACTCGCTCTTCTCGCCGTCCACGAGCACGAGGTCGTAGGCGCCGTCGGTCATCCGGTCGAGCACCTCGAGGGCCCGGCCCTGGATCACGCGGGTGCGCTGGTGGGCGACGCCGGCGCTCGCGAACGCCTCCCGGGCAGCGCGCTGGTGCTCGGCGTCGATGTCGATCGTGGTGAGGATGCCGTCGGAGGGCATGCCCTCGAGCAGCCAGAGGCCGGAGACCCCGGCGCCGGTCCCGATCTCGACGACGGCGCGGGCTGCGCTCGCCGCGGCGACCATGCGCAGTGCGGCACCGACAGCGACACCGACCGGTGTGCACCCCAGCTCCTCCCCACGACGTCGGGCGACCTGCACCACCTCGCCCTCGACGACGAAGTCTTCGGCGTAGGCCCAGCTCGCGGGCTTCTGTGCGCTCATGGTTCGACCCTACCCATTCGCGCCGATCCCGACGGACCCGGCGGTCCGGCGCCTGCTCCGGACCCCGAGAGGGCGGCCGGCGACCCCGGGGCGGCTCAGGGTCGACCCCGATGGACAGGTGACCCACAGGCTGGGCACAGTGGAATCGTCATCCCCCGGAGAAGTCTGGGGGGACAAGACCGGCACAGTCGGTCGACTGCCCCGCGAAAGGCCCAGGCACGTGACCGACACCCTGCCCGACACGACGGGCTCTGCCACGACCGCGTGGACCCCGCCCACCTGGGAGGAGATCGTGACGCAGCACTCGGCCCGGGTCTACCGTCTGGCCTACCGCCTCACCGGCAACCCGTACGACGCCGAGGACCTCACCCACGACGTCTTCATCCGGGTGTTCCGCTCGCTGAGCTCCTACACCCCGGGCACGTTCGAGGGTTGGCTGCACCGCATCACGACCAACGTCTTCCTCGACCGGATGCGGCGCAAGCAGCGGATCCGCTTCGACGCCCTGCCGGAGGACGCCGCCGGGCGCATGGCCACGAAGGAACGGGGGCCGGAGCAGGCCTACGACGAGACCCACTTCGACGACGACGTGCAGCGGGCCCTCGACGCTCTGTCGCCCGACTTCCGCGCCGCGGTGGTCCTGTGCGACATCGAGGGCCTGTCCTACGAGGAGATCGCCACGACGCTGGGCATCAAGCTCGGCACCGTGCGGTCACGCATCCACCGCGGCCGGGCGCTGCTGCGCGAGTCGCTGGCCCACCGGGCACCGCAGGGCCCCCGGGTCACGGGGGCCTCCGGCCACACCGCAACGGCGCGGCGCCGGCTGCCCGCTGCCCCGGGCCTGCCGGGTAGCCCCGGCCTCGCGACCGTCTCTGCCTGATCGAGGGCCGGTGGCTCCCGGGGATGTGACGATCCCGGTGGGACGCGGGCACCGGCGCACGCAGGGCGCCGGGGCACGTCCCGAGCCGCATGAGCGTTAGCAGGACGAAGCACCACCCAGATCACCGGAAGGACCACGCCAGGATGAGCCGACACGTGGGAATGCGGCTGTCGGCCTATGTCGACCGGTGCCTCGACCCGACCACCCTGCGCGAGATCGACCGCCACCTCGTGGCGTGTCAGGTGTGCTGCCACGCTGTGCAGCAGGAGCGACGGCTCCTGGCCTCGCTGCGGCACGGCTCGACCCCCGGGCTCTCCGCCGGCCTGCAGGCGTCACTGCTGTCGCTCGCGGGGGGTCAGGAGCTGACCCCCGCGTCACCCACCCCCCGGTCACGGCTGGCGCCGGTGCCGACGGTCTCGCCGAATCGGCCGGGCCTGCAC
>JALYVC010000264.1 GCA_030853445.1 Actinomycetota bacterium
GCGTTGGGTGGGGCCACGGGCTGCGCCGGAGTCGGCACGGCTCGCTTGGGCCTGGGTGAGCCGGTGCTCGTCGCGGGGGCCGGGGCGCCGTTCGAGCCGTTGGTCGCCGCGCTGGCCTTGCCCGTGACGCCGTTGCCCGCCCCGCCGTTGCCGTCGCCGGGGTGGGCGTCGAAGTAGCTCTTCCACGCCGGGTCGACCGAGGCCGGGTCCGTGAGGTAGAGCTGGTACATCTCGTCCGCGAGCCACTCGTTGGGACCGAAGTCCGCCAGGTTGGCGCTGATGCGGGACTGGTCGGGCACGGCGGATACGCCTCTTTCGGGAGCGTCGACGACTGCGGCCACGTCCCACGATCGCTCTTCGGTGCCGGACGCAACACGGACATCTCCAGCCTAGACCTCAGCCCGGGGTCCTGGGACCACCCCCCGTGTGCAGTCGGGCACCTTCGGGCCGTCCGGTCGGTTTCTTTCGTCGGACGGCTCGAAGGTGGTCACCGGGTGGGGGTCAGCTGATGTCGCGGCGGACCGTGAGTGCGCTGCCCACCCCCGCCATCACGGCGGCATAGGCCGCGAGCACCAGCGCGCCGGCCCACCAGGAGAGCACGGTGACCGTGCTGTCCGGGCCGGAGAAGCCACCCCCGCCCCCCGTCCCGAGCATGGCGCTGGTGGCCTGGCTCGGGAAGTAGGGGGAGATGTCGCGGCCCCAGCTGGCGAGGGAGAGGACCCCTCCGAGGATGGGCTCGACGATCCACGCCACCCCGATCGAGATCAGCAGCGCCGCCACCTGGTTGGGGATCAGGATCCCGGCGCCGAGCCCGATGAGGGCCCAGAGACCGAGGACCAGCAGGGCGAGGGCCAGGGTGCGCCAGATGCTGGCGTCCGCGAAGGGATGGTGGCCCTTCGCCGACAGCACAGCCGTGCCGATGCCGACGGAGGCAACCAGCGAGAGCACGCCGTACATGGCTCCGATGACCAGCAGCGACACCACCTTCGCGCCCATCACCTGCAGTCGCCTCGGGGTGGCGAGGAAGGTCGCCGAGATGGTCTTGTGCCGGTACTCCGACCCGATGGTCATGACCCCCACCGCGAGGGTCAGGAGGTAGACCAGCCCGATGCCGCCGGTGAAGACGGTGCTGGTGAGCTGGAGCTCGGTCATGGGGTTGCCCCCGCCGTCGGCGCCGGAGACGCTGGTGAGAACCAGTGAGAAGAGCAGGGCCAGGCCTCCGCCGGCGACGAAGATGGCGATGCCCATCCCCCACCAGAGGCGGGTCGTGAAGAACTTGCGGAGCTCGGACCTGATCGCGCTGGTCATCGAGCACCTCCTGTCGAGGTCCCTTGGGCGGCGAGGTTGCGGTTGTGGTTGTCGGGGTTGGCCGTGAGGCGGAAGTACAGCGACTCGAGGTCGGTCTCGAGCAGGCGCAGCTCGTGCAGCGGCACACCGGCGGCGAAGGCGAGCTCACCCACCCGGGCGACGTCCTCGGTGGCCAGTCGGAGCTGGTCGGGAGGATCGCCGGGGCTCGGCGACGCCGTGGCCACACCGGCCGAGCGCACGGCCGTGGCCAGCTCGGCCAGGCGAGGGGAGCGCACGACCACCGTCGCGTCTCCGCGCAGGGACTCGATCGGGCCCTGCGCGACACTGCGCCCGTTGGCGATGATCACGACGTCGTCGACCGTCTGCGCGACCTCCTGCAACAGGTGGCTCGAGACGAGGATGGTCTTGCCCTGGCTCGAGAGGTGACGCAGGAAGCCCCGCAGCCAGCGGATGCCCTCGGGGTCGAGGCCGTTGGTCGGCTCGTCGAGGATGAGCACGCGGGGGTCACCGAGCAGCGCGGCGGCCAGGCCGAGACGCTGGCGCATGCCCATGGAGTAACCACCCGCCCGCTTGCGGGCCGCGGCTGGGATCCCCACCAGATCGAGCAGCTCGTCGGCCCTGCCGACCGGGATGCCGGAGGCGTCCGCGAGCACGCGTAGGTGGTCGCGGCCGCTGCGGCCGGGGTGGAAGCTCGTCGACTCGAGGGCCGAGCCGACCTCGGTGAGGGGGAAGGGGATGTCGTGGTACCGGCGGCCATCGATGGTGGCCGTCCCGGCACTGGGAGTGATCAGCCCCAGCAGCATTCGCAACGTCGTGGTCTTGCCGGCACCGTTCGGGCCGAGGAAGCCGGTGATCCGCCCGGGCTCGACGGTGAAGTCGAGCTGGTCGACGGCGAGGAAGGACCCGAAGTGCTTGCTCAGTCCCCGGACCTCGATCCGAGCGCCGTGGGGGTCTCGCTGGGTGGTCGAGGGAGAGAACTGCACCTCGGTTGACTGCGTCATGGCTTACATCCCATCACGCGCCGGTCGCCGACAGATCCCTCCGAGGGGGGAGATCAGGGACGACTCAGGGTCGGGACCGGGTATCCCCCTAGGATGGCGTCACTATGACCGAGTGGCTGCTCGTGCTCGCCGCGATCGCGCTCACCGCGGGCACCTCCTTGTTCGTGGCTGCCGAGTTCAGCCTCGTGGCCCTCGACCGGCCGACGGTGCAGCAGGCGGTGGACGAGGGCGACGGCAGAGCCCGGCTGGTGCTGGGCTCGATCCGCGAGCTGTCGACCCAGCTGTCGGCGGCCCAGGTGGGCATCACCTTGACCACCCTGATCGTGGGCTACCTCGCGGAGCCCTCGGTGGGCGCGCTGCTGCAGGGGCCCCTCACCTCGCTCGGGCTCGCGGGCGCCCTGGCCACGTCGGTGGCCACGACGGTGGCCCTGGTCGTGGTCACGGTCTTTTCCATGGTCTTCGGTGAGCTGCTCCCGCAGTTCCTCGGCATCTCTGCCCCGCTGGCCACCGCCAAGGTCGTGGCCTTCCCGGTGCGGGCCTTCGCCGTGGTCGTGCACCCGCTCGTGGTAGTGCTCAACGGCTCCGCGAACCGCTTCCTGCGGGCTCTCGGCATCACGCCGCAGGAGGAGCTGTCGGGGGCTCGCACCCCGCAGGAGCTCGCCAGCCTAGTGAGGCGGTCGGCCCTGCAGGGCACGCTCGAGGAGACGACCGCACGGATGCTGACCCGCAGCCTCGACTTCGGCGACCGCACGGCCTCCGACGTGATGACCCCCCGGGTGCGGGCGGCGTCGGTCGAGCGCACGGCCAGCGCCGAGGACGTGCTGCGCCTGGCCCGGCAGACCGGCTTCTCGCGCTTCCCCGTCACCGGCGACGGTGGCTGGGACGACATCGACGGCATCGTGCACGTCAAGAAGGCCATCGCCGTGCCGCAGGAGCGCCGGGCCGACGTGCCGGTCAGCGCTCTGATGGTCGCGCAGGTGCTCGTGCCCGAGACCATCCGCCTCGACCCCCTGCTCCTGCAGCTGCGGGCGGCGGGCCTGCAGATGGCGGTCGTCGTCGACGAGTACGGCGGCACCGCCGGCGTCGTCACGCTGGAGGACGTCGTGGAGGAGATCGTCGGCGAGGTCAACGACGAGCACGACCGCCCGGGGGGCGACGCCCAGCCCCTCGAAGGGGGAGCCTGGTCGGTGTCGGGTCTCTGGCGTCCCGACGAGGTGCGCGAGGCCACCGGCGCGGTGGTGCCCGACGGCGCGTCGTACGAGACCCTCGGTGGCTTCGTCATGGCCGGCCTCGGCCGGCTCCCACGGGTCGGCGACGAGGTCGGCGTGCCCGGCTGGACCCTGCGGGTCGCCCGGATGGAGGGTCGTCGGGTCGACCGCCTGCGCGTCACGCCCGACCCCGACTCCGCGCTCGTCGACTGGCCCGGTCGCTCCGGTGGGGCGCAGGACGTCGGGCCCGGGGCGACGTCGTCCGACGGGTCGACGGGGGGTGGCGCGCGATGAGCCACGCCGCTGCCTTGTGGATCTCGGTGCTCCTGCTCTTCGGCAACGCGTTCTTCGTCGGTGCCGAGTTCGCTGCCATGGCCGCTCGTCGCTCCACCCTCGAGCCCCTCGCCGAGCAGGGCAGCGCGAGTGCGCGCCTCTGCCTGCAGGCGCTCGAGCAGCTGGGGTCGATGCTCGCCACGGCGCAGCTCGGCATCACCGTCTGCTCGGTCGGGCTGGGCGCCCTGGCCGAGGCGGCCCTGCACGAGGTGCTCCAGGGGGTCTTCGACTCCTGGCACCTCGGTGACCACGGCGTGAGCGAGGCGTGGACCAGTGCGATCGCCCTCGTGCTGGCGCTGCTGCTCGTCGTCTACCTCCACGTCGTCGTCGGTGAGATGATCCCCAAGAACCTCGCGATCGCCGGGCCCGACCGGGCTGCCCTGGTGCTGGTGCCCCCGCTGCTCTACGTCTCGCGGGCGCTGCGTCCCTTCGTGCGGGTCATGGAGGCGATCGCCAAGTGGCTGGTGCGCCGCTTCGGGGTGGAGCCCAAGGACGAGATCGCCAGCGCCTTCACGGCCGAGGAGGTGGCCCACATCGTCACCGAGAGCCACGCCGAGGGCCTGCTCGAGGAGGAGCGGCGCGGGCTCGTGCGCTCGGCGCTGGAGTTCAGCGACAAGCAGGCCTCCGACGTCGCCGTGCCCGTCGACGGGCTCGTCACCGTGGGTGCCGGCGCCACGCCCGCCGACATCGAGCGGCTGGTGGCCCGCCACGGGTACTCCCGCTACCCCGTCACCGACGCGGGCGGTGACGTGGCGGGCTACCTCCACCTCAAGGACATCCTCTACGCCGACGACGAGCGCCATGACGAGCCAGTGCCCGCCAAGCGGATCCGTCGCCTCGCGACGGTGCGCCCCGCCGACGAGGTGGAGGACGTGCTCGCGACGATGCAGCGGTCGGGGGCCCACCTCGCCCGGGTCGTCGCCGACTCGGGGGAGGTCACGGGCGTGGTCTTCCTCGAGGACGTCATCGAGGAGCTCGTGGGCGAGGTCAGCGACGCGACCCAGCGCTGAGGGCCTTGGCCCTGATGGCAGCTCAGGCTGACGGCGGTTCAGGCTCCGGGGCCCTTGTACCTTCCGGCGAAACGGGGGTCGGACTCCCACCACGGCCGATCGGGGCCGGTCGCCGGCACCGCGTCGGAGGTCGGGTCTGCGACGGGCTCGGCCCGACGCTGCTCCAGCCGGTCGAGCCGCGCGTCGACGGCCCGGGCGTCGGCCTCGTCGGCGTGCATCCACTGCCACAGCACCGCGAAGATCATCGGCAGCCCGACCGACTCGGCCACGGCCAGCAGCGTCTGTCCGGTCGCCGAGTCGCCGGCGGCGAGCACGACCAGGCCGGGCACGGCGTCGAGCAGGCCGTCGGCGAAGGCGAAGGTGGTGCGCAGCCCGGGCCCGCACCAGCGGGGGAGCAGCTCCTCACCGAGCAGGGGAAGGGTGACGAGCAGCCCGGTGAGCAGGGCACCGATCTGCAGGGCGGCCCACGGGCCGTCCTGGGTGCGGGCGGTGGTGAACCACCCGGTGGCGAAGGCGGTGGTGAGCAGGGCGGCCGACAGGGTCGAGGCGAGCAGGGGGAACATGACCACCCGTGCCGCGCGGCCCCGGACCCAGGCGACGGGCCGGCCGCGCACCTCCTCCCACAGACGCACGGGGTCGGCCAGGGCGAGGCCGAGGGGCGCGACGGCCGAGGTCAGGCCGACCGAGAGCGCACCCGCCCATGGCAACGAGGCTCGGTATGCCGTGGGTGCCCCTGCGACGGCCCAGGCCAGGACCAACATGGCAGCGACGAGGGCGGCGGTGCGCCACAGCGGCCAGCTCCCATGGTGCCGCACGAGGAGCACGGCATACGTCAGCAGGAGCCCCACCGGCAGGAGCAGCAGCGCGTCGGGGGCCCACGTCGTGACCAGCGCCGAGGTACTGAGCGGCGGGAGAGCGGTCACGAGGTCCAGTCTCGTCACCGTGGCTGGGTGCCCGCTGGGAGCGGGTGCCGACCACTCGAGCCCGGGGTGGTTCAGGCGGTCGGGTCGTGGGCGACGGCCCGGTCCTTGCCAGCCCGTTTGGCTGCGTAGAGGGCCTGGTCGGCGAGGCCGAGCGCGTCACCGGACTTGACGGGGTCCTCGCCCGGGTGCCAGCTGACGGTGCCGACGGAGATGCTGAGGCTCCAGTCCGCGGCCTGGCGCACCCTCACTGCTCGGACGGCCTCGACGAGTCGCTGCGCGGTGGCGAGGGCGACGTCGCGGTCGGCGCCGGGCAGGACCGCGGCGAACTCCTCGCCGCCGAACCGTGCGAAGACGTCGCCGTCCGCGCGCAGCTCGTTGTTGAGGGCGCGTGCGACGGCACACAGCACCTCGTCGCCGACGAGGTGGCCGAAGGTGTCGTTGAAGCTCTTGAAGTTGTCGATGTCGATCATCGCGACCGAGATCGGCTGGTCTTCCCTCGTGCAGCGGCGCCAGCTACTGCGCAGGGCCTGGTCGAAGGCCCGACGGTTCGGCACGCCGGTGAGGGCGTCGCTCATGATCATGCGCAGCATGTGCTCTTCCATCGCCTTCTCGGTGGTGACGTCGAGCAGCAGCCCGATCGCGCGCACCGGCCGGTGGCGACGATCGCGATCCAGGACCCTGCCCCGCAGCGAGAGGTGGCGCAGCCCAGGTCCAGCACCGACCCTCAGGGCGATCTCTGTGGCGCCGGTGGCCACGAGCTGCGCGAAGCCGCACGTCACGGCCGCCTGGTCGGCCGGGTCGACGACACTCTCCAGCTGCTCGACGGTGACGGGGACGCAGCTGGATGCGACGCCGAACACCTCGGCCGCCTGAGTCTCCCAGGTGAGCGAACCACTGACGATGTCCCAGTCCCACATCGCCGCCGTGGCCTGGCCGATGACCAGCTCGTAGCGGGTCTGCAGACGGGCCCGATCGGCGACCAGCCGATGGAACTCCGTCGTGTCACGACCGGCAGCCCACCACAGGTCGGTGTCGGGCACCGGGCGAGCGAGCCACTGCAGGTAGAACCAGCCGCCCTCTTTCTGGGCGAAGCGGTTCTCGACCTGCACCTCGCTCGCCCCGCCTTCGAGTGCCGCCAGAGCGGAGACCACGGCGACGAGGTCGTCGGGGTGCACCAGCTCCAGCAGGGAACGGTCCTCGACCTCGGCGGCCTCGAGCCCCAGCAACCCCGCGAACGCGGCGTTCACCTCGCGCAGGTAGCCGTCGTGCCCTGCCAGGGAGAACAGCTCGACCTCGGTCACCCTCAGCTCGAAGATCTCCTCCGGCGTGGCGACCCGGGGAGGGGTGACCGGAGCGCTGGCCGTCATCGGACCCTGTTCTTGGCGTAGAGACCCAGCAGTGTGGTCGCCACTGCGGAGTTGGTGATCAGGTCCGGGTTCACCAGCGGGTAGAGCGTCGCCGCGGTGAAGCCGTCCAGACTCTCGGCGAGCTCCTCGTCGTCGACGTGCTCGAACCCCATCGTCCAGTCGGGGAACATCGGCGCCGCGACTTCGGCGTTCATCAGCATCCGCAGGTTCTGGTGGCGGTCATCACCCAGGATCCGGTCGTAGGTGGACGCCAACGCGGCCTCCTCACCCTCGAGCACCTGCAGGAAGCTCTGGCTGGAGTACAACAGCATGCCGCTCAGCCCGTCACGCTCGTTGTTGCGACGCGACAGCTCCAACAACGCCACCAGCTCATCCGGGCTGACGTCGAAGGTGGACTGGCTGCAGTAGATGATTCGTTTCATGGGCACCTCAGCTGGTCGAAGACGGACGGACACGATGAAGTGCTGACGCGGGAGATGAGGGCGGCGGCGACGGCGACGGCGACGTCGCGATCGTGGGTCAGCACGTAGGTGAAGCGCCGTGTCTCGTCCGGTCCGGTGTCGCCGAGGTCGCGGGCGACCAGGGCGGCCCCGAAGTGGGGGCCGATGACG
>JALYVC010000289.1 GCA_030853445.1 Actinomycetota bacterium
CCCTTACACCTGCACACGTGGAGAGTTCACATTTATCCGTCACCTGCGTCACCACTGCGAGTCCTCAAGGTCGTCAGCGGGCAGTGCTAGGCCAGCTCGTCGGGCTCCGGTCTTCGTCTTCCTGGCCTCAAAGCCGAGACGGTCGAGCTCCTTGCAAAAGGTGCGCTCGGTCAGCGGTTCGGAGTTGCCGTGGGCCCATCGCTGCCACGCGCTGTACAGATCCCTGGTGCCGGCGTGCAGGTGGAGGCCGACCTCGCAGGCCTCGGAGACGAACCGGGCGACGGCGTCCGACTCGGCCTGGTAGTCGCCCGTGGCCCGCAGGACGGAGGCGGGCTCGCGCATCCCCCCGTGGTCCTCGTAGTCGTAGTGCCCAGCGATGACCCACGACAGGACGGCGTCGGCGTGCAGGGCCAGCCGTTCGGGCAGATCGGGGTCTCGGTCCTGGGGTGGCACGACGACGTCGAACGGCACGACGCGCAGGCGGCGCCACACTGCAGGGTCGTTTCCTTTCACATTCGGCAAACTGTTGCTGACGTAAACGATCTGGTGCGATGGGTGCCAGGTGACGGGCTCCCGATAGAGCCGGCGCGCCGTCAGCTCGTCGCCTCCGGTGAGTCGCTTTGTGAGTGCCTCGTCGAGCTTGCGGCCCTCCTCGGTCTCCGACGCGATGACCAGCCGTGAGCCGAGCAGCGTCATCAGCTCAGGACCACCGACGCCCGACCGCTCGCGCACGAGCAGTAGTTCAGGGCTAATGACCGTCGCGTAGTCGCCGAGCGCGTTGGTGATCGCGCCGTAGGCGGTGCCTTTGCCGTTGGCGCCCGTGCCGATCAGGATCGGCAGCAGGTGCTCCTTGACGCGCCCGTAGACGCTCAGGCCGACGACGCGGCGCAGGTAGTCCCGCACGGCCTCGTCGGGCAGCACGGTGGCCAGGAACGCATCCCAGACGCTGGTGTCGGCGGCGGGATCGTAGGCGCCGGTGGTGACCTTGGTGAGCCGGTCTCGGGGGTCGTGGTCGCGCAGGTCGCGAGAGCGCAGGTCCAGGGTCCCGTTGGCGCAGTTCAGCAGGTACGGGTCGGCGTCGAGGTCACGCACGGTCGCGGTGAACTCGACCAGCGCAGAGGCGATCCCGAGCACCCCGGAGATCCCGGCGTCGGACTCGCAGCGCGAGACGTCGGACCGGAGCTGCTTGTCAGCGACCGACTCGGCGAGCGCGTCGCGCAGGACGGCGAGGACGGCCCGGCGGGCGTGGCCGGTCTCGTCCTCGGCCCAGCGCTTGCCGTCGAAGTAGTGCCAGCCGATGCCGTGGACGTGCAGCAGCTCATCGGCGAAGCGGGCGGCGAGGCGGTAGGCCATGCGGACCTGTCCCGAGTGCTGCTCCCCCGATCCGGAGACGCGACGCCCGTCCTGGTCGTACATGCTCGCGTCGACGTACTCGGTAGTCATGCCGCCCTCCGTTGGTCGATGAGCCGAACCCCATTGGCGGCGCACGCTGCCTGTAGGTCGGACTCGTGGGACGTACGGACCTGACAACCGCGCTGAACGTTGCTCCAGACAGACGCGATGCCCCACGCCTTGAGCCGGGCGCGGGTGTCCTTGCCAACCACCACGATCCACCGTGCAGAATCGCTGTCTCGCAGGTAGATCGGCGCCAGGGTGAGCGACCCAACCGGGCGCCCTGCTGCTCGAGCGGCGCGCTCCTCGTGCGGGTCGATCCCGACCAGCTCGCGGACGACGCGGACGGCCCCGCGGTGCAGCGTTGCGGCCTCCTCGTCAGCGAGCTCACGACCACGGTCGACACCCGAGCAATAGCCGGTTCGGAAACCGTCCTCCCACAAGTTGAGGGAGGCTCGGTCGAGTGCCATGAGGTCGACCATCTCGGCGCCGAGGACGACACGAGCGGGCGCGCCGTCGACGACGGCTCCGAGAAGACGTGGCATCATGGGGGTGTCGCCGAGAAACGACCTTGAGGGAGCCTGGGATTCGCCGCCCGGGCTTTCTCGCTGTCCGGGGTTCATGCGGCGTCACCACCACGGAGCAGGAGTGTCAGCCGGTCGCGCTGGGCGGACGTGAGAGTGGGTGATGACTCGACGGTCCTCGTGATGAACTCAGCGAGGCGCTCGGCCTTCAGGTCGAGACGGGCCGCGTCCGCTCTGAGGGTGTCGCCGTAGCGGCTGGCGTTGGCCAGTCGGGCTCGGGCGGCAGCGACTTTCGGAGATGGTGAAGGTGCCACGGGGGCGCTCCTAGGGAAGGGCTGATAGCCCCTCTACCTAGGAGGGAGAAAATTCGACCTAGACGCTCGATGAGCACCACCGCCGGCATTGGGTCGCGCAGACCGGCTTGCGCTAACGACCTTAGCGCAAGTCCACGTCATTAGGGGCAGCCGCGCCGGTATGTCGCCGCATCAACTCTGACGATGCCTCCTCGGGGTGGTCGAGCGCCATC
Source organism: Actinomycetota bacterium (assembly GCA_030853445.1). Taxonomy (GTDB): domain Bacteria; phylum Actinomycetota; class Actinomycetes; order Actinomycetales; family Dermatophilaceae; genus Lapillicoccus. Next base: position 2,443 of record JALYVC010000289.1, read on the forward strand.
TTGGCCTCCCCGAAATTTAGTGGGAACAGACCAGTTCGACCCGGCGCCCCCAGCACCATAAGGAGCACCTCCACCTTCGCGTCCACCACTCGCAGGGGTGGGCAGGCGGAGCCGCACGTCAACTCGTACCGGATCCACTCGCGGTCACCCTCGCGCCACATCTGCTCTGCCTCGAACGTCGCAATCTTTTCTGTCCACGTCTCCCCGTAGTGACCGGGCGCGGTGGACATGCACCACTGAAACTCCCGGCCGTGAGGGCAGGCGATCGACAACTTGATGAAGGATGCACGCTCGGGGAGTTTCACCATCATGACCTCCACTCGATCGCTACTTGCTCTGGTGAGAACCGGATTCCCTTGCCAGCGGGCAAAATTCGCACTGTCATGAGTGACCGGATTACTTCGCGGACGTCCCGGAGTGGCATCCTGTCGACCACTTTGGCGACGTCCTCGGCGTGTGCGAGGCGGGCCAGGGGCTCGCTGCCTGACTCGTCCATCATCGTCCGCTCGAGTGCGTCGATCTCGAGCTTGAGCTTCTGCGCCTGAGTCCTCACTGCATCGGGGGAGAGGAGTCCGTCAGCGAGCAGCGAGGCCAGTCCGTCACGTCGCTCACGGAGTCCGACGAGCTGCACGCGCACGGCGTCGAGGTCGACGTCGGAATCGATTAGGGAGAGGGCATCTGGGCGGCGGAGACGGGCGATGAGAACACCCATGACAACCTCGTCCACGAGGTCGAGCCGGCGCGTCGAGTAGCACTGGCGGCACCGGTAGACCATGACGCCCTGGGCGTTGCTGGTGGCGTACATCGGCTCATCGTCGCGGCCACACCGGGCGAGACCTGAGAGTAGGTACTTGACCTCGGTCGACGGGGGAGCGGACCTGCGGGCCGGGTCGCGCAGCAGCGCGCCGAGCTGGTCGGCGGTCTCCTGCTTGAGGATGGCTGGCCCGGTGCCGCCGTAGTCCTCGCCCTTGCTCACGACGCGGCCTGAGGTGCGGGGGTTGAGCAGCACGCGGCGCACAGCTGTCACCGTCCACACGCTGTCCGTGGTCGTCGGGATCGCCCGGGTGTTGAGGTCCGCGGCGACGGACGCGAGGGTCGCGCCAGCGAGCACCTTGCGAGCGGCCTTCCGGATCTCCGCTGCCTCGCTCTTCACCGTCGTTACCTTGGCGCCGTCGCGGTCGAAGCCGAACGGCCGCCGGGTCCACAGCACGACCCCGGACTGTGCGCGCTGACGGTTGGCGGCGATCTGTCGCGCAGCTTTCTGCTCACCTTCGTAGGAGGCGACCGAGCCGAGCAGTGACGCGACCATCCGGCCCGCCGGGGTCGACAAGTCGAGGTCCGACGCCTTGACGGTTGCAATCCTGAGAGACCTCTTCTCAGCAATCTCGACGAGCTCGACGAGGTCGCGCAGACGACGGTAGAGACGGTCGGTGTGCCAGCACACGAGGACGTCGTACTGCCCGCTCTTTAGGTCGGCGAGGAGGCGTCGCCACTCAGGGCGCGGCTTGCCGCTCGTCGCGCTGCGGTCGTTGTCCTGGTAGACCTCGACCTCCTCCCACCCGTTGCGCGCGATGAGGTCGCGGCACTCGGCCAGTTGTCTACCGACAGCCAGGGCCTCGCCACTCTTGTCGAGGGACTGCCTCGCGTAGATCGCTGCTCTCATGAGACCACTCTAACAGGTAACGGTTGACAACCGGTGTCCCCGTCGTCTTCCTCGTGCTGCCGGTCACCATCCTCTTCGCCATCTACCCCGGGGTCAGCTTCCTGCGATTCCAGATCTAGGACCGCTCTACGCCCCCCGGAGCCCCGCCCGTCGCCTACCGTCTCCACCACCGCCCCACCCAGCCACCATCTGCCCGCTCGGAGGACACACCATGACCCGCACGTCCGACCTGCTTCTCCGGCGACTGGTCGCCGTCGGCCACCGCGACCGTGGTGACGTGCCCGGCTGGGTGCTCATCACGGTGATGACCGCCGGAATCGTCGCGGCCATCTACACCTTCGCCAAGCCCGCCCTGCTCGACCTCTTCACCACAGCGATCAACAGCGTCACGGGTCGCTGAGCCGGTGCGTGCGCTCGCCGAGCCGCGCGCCCCCGCCGTTCCACGTCTCCTGCGGGCGAGGGTGTCCGCGCGTCCAGGTTCTCGCGACCAGGGCAACGCCATCGCGGAGTTCGTGATGGTCTCCGGGCTCGTCCTCGTCCTCGGCATCGGCGTGCTCCAGCTGGCCCTGCTGCTCTACGTGCGCAACACCCTCGTCTCCTGCGCGTCCGAGGGGGCCCGCCTCGGCGCCCGCCTCGGCGCGCTGCCCGGCGAGGGGGCGGGGCGCACCCGCGACCTCGTGGGACGCAGCCTCAACCCGTCCTATGCCGAGGTGGTCACGCAGACCACACAGACCACGAGCGAGGGGGTGCGCGTCGTCGACGTGACCGTCACCGCCCCGCTGCCGGTCTTCGGGCTCATCGGGCCGTCAGGCACCCTCACCGTGCAGGGTCGGGCGTTCCTGGAGGAGCAGTGATCGAGGCCGCTGAGACGCTCGAGGGGGGCGCAGGCCCCCTCCGTACGGTGCTCTCCTGTCGGGGGTGCCAGGCGCTGGTCGTTCGCCTGCGGCTGCGCCTGGGCGCGGCCGACGACGGACGGGCCATCGTGGAGTTCATCTTCGTCGGGGTCCTGCTGCTGGTCCCGCTGGTCTACCTCGTCATGGTCGTGGGTCAGCTCCAGGCGGCCTCGTTCGCGGTGTCGGCCGCGGCGCGTGAGGCGGGTCGCGCGTTCACGACGTCGACCACCGAGGCTCAGGCCGCCCCCCGCGCCCGGGCGGCGGCGGCGCTGCCGCTGGCCGACTTCGGCTTCGACTCCGGCACCGACCTGCAGCTGCAGTGCGACGGTTCTCCGTGCCTGCGGCCCGAGGGCCGGATCACCGTCACATCGACGGTGACGGTCGCCCTGCCGTGGGTGCCTGACCTGCTGGCCGGGGTGCTGCCCACGACGATCCCGGTGACGGCGACCCACGTCGCCGCTGCCGACCGGTTCGCGGGCCGATGAGAGCGGGAAGGTCACGGCCGGCCCTCGCCGCCCGGGTGGGCGTCGCGGTGACCGCCCCGCTGGCCCGGCGGCTGCACACGGTGCGCCGATCGCGCCGCGACGGCGGCCAGATGACGATCCTCGTCCTGGGGCTGGTCGTGGTCGCCCTCGTCGTGATCCTGGGGGGCATCGACGCGACGTCGGCGCAGATCGCCCGCACCCGCCTGCTCGACGCGGCCGATGCCGTCGCGCTCGACGCCGCTGATGCGATCGACGAGCAGAGTGCCTATACCCAGGGCATCGGCTCGTCGGTGACCGTGAGCTCCGAGACCGTGCTGGCCTCGGCCCAGCGTGGCCTCGACACCCGTCCGCGGCCGACCGGTGTGAGCGGGTGGCGGCTCGCACCCGGAAGCGGCTCTCCCGACGGGCGCAGCGCGGTCGTCGTGCTCGAAGCCGACGCCGACCTGCCCTTCACCAGCGGCGTCCTGTCGGCCCTCGGCAGCTCGGTGACGATCACCGTCGTCGGGCGTGCCCGCGCTGACCTGCGCTAGCTGTTGACCCCACAGAGGTTGGGTACGCGCTCGGCTGGTGAGGCGCCCTTGAGTGCGGTGTGGCCGCGGTGGTGATTGTAGGTGTGCAGGAAGTCGGCGAACGCGGCGACCCGCTCGGCCTCG
>JALYVC010000292.1 GCA_030853445.1 Actinomycetota bacterium
CGGCAGCGCTGGTCGCGACCACCCGGCCGGGCGTCCGCGCCCGACGCCTGGTCAGGCCCCTCGTCGCCGCCGGCGTGTCGTTGTGGGCCCTCGGCTTGCCGCTGATGGCCACCGCAGCGGCAGCTCGCCACCGGCCGGACGGGCTCACCGTTCCCGTCGACGGGGTCGAGGGGCAAGTCCGGCTGAGCACCGGTGACGTCGAGGGCTACCTCGCGGTGGTCGCCGTCGCGCTGTTCGTCGTGCCGTTGCTCGACAGCCTCCGCGGAGCCGACGGAGCCGACGGAGCCGACGGAGGCTCAGGGCTCGGCGGTAGCACCCGGCGCGGACGCGCGTGGCTCGCCTGGCTGGGCGCAGCGGCCGGCACCGCTGCCGTGTGGTTGGCGCTGGCCGACGCGGGCGTCAGCGTCCCGGAGGCCTTCACGCTGCCCTCGTCGGCCCTGCTGCTGGTCGCGGGGACGGTGGTCCTCGTCGCCGGCGGCAGAGGTGGCGCCTCGCCGGTCGGACCGGGACCGAGACGGCTGCGGGCAGGATTCGCCCGCCCCGGGTCGGTGGTCGTGCTCGGTCCGGCGCTGGCGATGGCCCTGCTGCCCTCAGCCCTGGTCGCGTTCACCGAGGCGGTCGACCGGCAGGCTCCGACCCGCGGCGTCGCGACGGTCGCGGCCTGCGTGGTCGTCGTCGTGGCCGGAGCCCGCCTCCACCTGCGGGCACCGCTGTTCGTCGGTCTGGCCGCGCTGGTGATCGCGGCGGTCGGGCAGGTCTTCACCGTCTACGACGTCGTGCCGCGCTGGGTCGCCCTCGCCCTGGCCGGGGCGGTACTCGTCGGGGCCGGCTTCTCGTTCGAGGCCCTGGCCGCGACCGGACGACGGGTGCGAGGCTACGCCGACGAGCTGCACTGAAGGCTCGCCCCGAGCTCGCCTGCACCTGTGGATGGGGTCTCGCAGTGGGAGGCTGAGGGATGGCCGACACCGAGCACGACCACCAGCACCAGCCCGACGGCACCACCGAGCCCGCTGACGGCTCCCCCTGGCGCTTCACCCGGGAGTTCTGGGACGAGCGCTATGCCGCCGCCGAGCGACTCTGGAGCGGGCAACCCAACCCGCGTCTCGTGCAGGAGGTGGCCGGTCTGCCACCGAGCTCGGTGCTCGATGTCGGGTGCGGCGAGGGCGCCGACGCGATCTGGCTGGCGCAGCGGGGGTGGCAGGTCACAGCGATGGACATCTCCCCGGTCGTGCTGGAGCGCGCGGCGGCTCGGGCGCGCGAGGTGGCGCCCGAGGTCGCCGACCGGATCAGGTGGGTGCAGGCCGACCTCACCGCGTGGGAGCCGGACGAGACGTCGTACGGGCTGGTGTCGGCGCAGTTCATGCACCTGCCGCAGGCCGACCTGGCCCGGATGCACGGGCAGCTGGCGTCGGTCGTGCGGCCCGGGGGGACGCTGCTCGTCGTGGGGCACCACCCCGACGACCTGCGCCCCGAGATGGGGGGGATGCGGCACGGCGGTCACGGGTTGATGCCGACCGCAACGCAGGTGGCCCAGACCCTCGACCCGAAGGCGTGGGAGGTGGTCGCCGCCGACGCACGAACCCGCGAGCAGGCCCACCCCGAGACCGGGGAGCAGATGACCGTGACCGACGCGGTGATGCGGGCCCGGCGTCGGCTCGTGGGGGCCGACAGCGTCTGGCTGCCCCCGAAGGAGGACCCGCGGGGGGAGGGCACGGGCAGCGACGAACGCTCGACGCTCACCGACTACCTGCGCCACTACCGCACGACCCTCGAGCTGAAGTGCACAGGTCTCGATGCCGAGCAGCTGGCCCGGCGCTCGGTGCCACCGTCGACGCTGTCGTTGCTGGGGCTGCTGCGCCACCTGGCCGGGGTGGAGCAGGTGTGGTTCCGCACGCGCCTGGCCGGCCAGGTGGGTCCGCGACACTTCCGTGACGCCGGGCCCGACGGCGAGTTCGACGGGGCCGTGGCCGACGACGCAGTGGTCGGGCAGGCCTGGGGGCTGTGGCGCGAGGAGGTCGCCTTTGCCGAGGCGTACGTCGACGCAGCCCCCTCGATGGACCACGTCGGGGCCGACGGCAACGTGCTGCGCGACGTCCTCGTCCACATGGTCGAGGAGTACGCCCGGCACTGCGGCCACGCCGACCTGCTGCGCGAGTGCATCGACGGTCGCGTCGGGCAGTGACGCAGACGACCCCCGCCCGGCTCTCGCCGGTCGGGGGTCGTGTACGTGCGCTGGTGGCGGGTGAAGGATTCGAACCTACGTAGCTTGCGCGATGGATTTACAGTCCACTCCCATTGGCCGCTCGGGCAACCCGCCTCGGTGCGCGCATGGAAGGATAGCAAGCATCGGGCCCACCGGAAAAATCCGCACCGAACCACCCAGGGAGCAACCCCAGCATGGCCGACTCGTCCTTCGACATCGTCTCCAAGATCGACCACCAGGAGGTGGCGAACGCGGTCAACACGGCAGCGAAGGAGATCTCCACCCGCTACGACTTCAAGAACGTCGGGGCCTCGCTCGAGCTCTCCGGCGAGAGCATCATGATCAAGGCCAACTCCGAGGAGCGGGCCCTGGCCGTGCTCGACGTGCTGCAGACCTGGCTGGTCAAGCGCAAGGTCTCGCTCAAGCACCTCGACTACGGCGACGACACCCCCACCCCGAAGATCTCGGGCAAGGAGTACCGCCTCCCGATCAGCCTCAAGGAGGGCATCTCGCAGGAGATCGCCAAGAAGATCGGCAAGATGATCCGCGACGAGGGACCCAAGGGGGTCAAGTCGCAGATCCAGGGCGACGAGCTGCGCGTCACGAGCAAGTCGCGTGACGACCTGCAGGTCGTGCAGCGACTCGTGCAGGGCGCCGACCTCGACACCGCGGTGCAGTTCACCAACTACCGCTGACGCGGCCCGCCGCCCCACTCAGCCCCACTCAGCCCCGGCCGCTCTGCTCAGCTCTCGCACCCGACGGTCGATAGCGGGGACATGAGCTCTGTCCCGAACCACTCGAAGGCGGACGACGTCGCGATCTCGGGCCGTCTGCTAGCCCCCCTGTGGATCACGGTCGGCCTGGTCACGATGACCGTCGCCCTCGGTGCCCACGAGAGCCCGTGGCTGCTCGCCCTCGGGGGTGCCGCGGTGCTCGTGGGAGGCGTCCTGGGCCGGGTCGACTGGAGCCGGATCCCGAGAGGGTTCCCACGGTTCATCCCGTTCGTGGCCACGATCGTGATCATCATGGAGGGGCTGGTCGCACCGCACCAGCTCCTGCTGGTGGCTCTCGCCGCGGTGGCCGTCAGCCTGTGGGCGGGCCTGTCCCTCGACCTCGGTGACGTCGTCGTCGCCAACCTGCTCAACCTCCTGACCCTGTCGCTGACCGCCTCCGTCGCGGCCGGACCACTGCCCTGGCCCCTCTTCGTGGTGTCGGTGTTCCCGATCTGCGTGACAGTGGGCGGGTGCACGTTCTGGCTGCGGGCCCGGATGGACGAGGTGGCCGCGTCAGCAGCACAGGCGTACCTGGAGAGCGCCGGGGTCACCCTGGCCGCCCGCGAGGCCGACGAGCGGTCGGCCCGCGAGCGCGCGAGCACCTCTGCCGAGCGGCTCGCCGAGCGCGAGCGGAGGGCCGCGCTCGTGCGCGACCGGGCCACCGAGCTGGCGTCGGCCGCGGACGCCGTCAGCACCGAGGCCACGACCACGGCCGCTGCGGTGTCAGAGCTGTCGCAGGCCATCCACGGGCTCTCGCGCACCGCCCAGGAGACCGACCGGATCAGTGCCGGCGTCGCCGAGACCGCGCGGGATGCCGCCGACCTGATGTCGCAGCTGTCGACCTCGAGCCAGGGTGTCGTCGCTGCCTCCCGGGTCATCGCCGAGATCGCGGCCCAGACCAACCTGCTGGCCCTCAACGCCACCATCGAGGCCGCCCGGGCAGGCTCGGTCGGCGCCGGGTTCGCGGTCGTGGCGGGTGAGGTCAAGCAGCTCGCCCGTCAGTCCGGGGAGAACGCCGCCAGCATCAACACCACCATCGTCCAGGTCGAGCTGGAGATGGCTGCGGCGGTCGCCCACGTGACCCGGATCGCGACCGAGATCTCCGCGCTGCAGGCCCAGAACGCCACCCTGGCAGGCGCCATCGAGGAGCAGTCGGTCGTCGTCGCCCAGATCTCCCACTCGGTCGGCGACACGGCGTCACAGGCGTCGCGGATCGCTGACGGGGTCAAGACCCTCGAGACCATCGCTCGCGCCTGACCGACCCGACCGCCACACCCGACCGTCATCTCGGACGACGACCGGCGCCGCCCCTGGGGGGACGACGCCGGTCGGGCGTACCCGGGCGCGCGTCGGCGTCGGGGAGGTGGAGAGGACCGTTCAGGCCCTCGTGGCCTTGACGGCGAGCACCGGACAGTTCGCGTCTAGGAGCACCTGCTGCGCGGTGCTCCCGGTCAGCAGCTTGCCCACCGGGGAGCGACGACGCACCCCGATGACGATGAGCTCGGCTCCGACCTGCTCGGCGACCGAGAGGATCGTGTCGGCCGCCGAGGCACCGTCCATGGGGCGCTGGATCTCGTGGTCGAGGCCAGCGGCCGCCAGCTGGGCGTCGAGGACGTCGATGTCCTGCTCAGTGGCAAAGCTCGGATGGGAGAAGTCACCGTGGTGCGACGTGTTGACCACGACGAGCCTCGCCGATCGCCGGCGAGACTCCTCGATGGCGAGGTCGACCGCCGTCGAGCCCTCCGCAGTGGGGACATAGCCCACGACGACGGTCACCCGTCACCCCCCCTGGACGCCTCGACGCCGTCGACGGTCATGGCGCCGGTCATGATCGCCACACCTTCCTGGGGGGTGTACTCGGTGGGCGAGATGACCGCAGCCCGGCGCGCCAGCCGCTGGATGTGGATGCGGTCGGCCACCTCCCACACGTGGGGCATGTTGTGGCTGATCAGGATGACCGGCATGCCCTTGTCGCGCAGGCCCTTGATCATGTCGAGGACGGCAGTCCCCTCCTTGACCCCGAGCGCGGCCGTCGGCTCGTCGAGGATGACGACCTTGCTGCCGAAGGCGGCGGCACGAGCGACCGCGACGGCCTGACGCTGACCACCCGAGAGGGTCTCGACGGTCTGACCCATGTTCTGGATCGTCTGGATCCCCAGGCCCTGCACCGACTCGCTCGCCCGTTCACGCATGCCCTTCTTGTCGAGCATGCGAAACACCGACCCGAGGATTCCCGGTCGGCGCTCCTCCCGGGCCAGGAAGAGGTTCGCCGCGATGTCGAGTGCCGGGATGACGGCGAGCTGTTGGTAGACGGTCTCGATGCCGGCGTCACGGGCGTCCTGGGGCTTACGGAACGTCACCGGGCGACCCTCGAGCGTGAGCTCGCCCGAGTCGAGGGTGTAGGCGCCCGAGAGGCACTTGATCAACGTCGACTTCCCGGCCCCGTTGTCACCGATGACGGCCAGGATCTCTCCGGGATAGAGGTCGATGTCGACGCCGTCGAGGCCCACGACCCGCCCGAACGTCTTGACCATTCCCCTGCCGCGAAGGACGGGCTCGCGTCCGCCCCCGGGGGGGGAGCCGACGGCCGGGTCCTGGACGGTGCCGACCGCTTGACCCGTCTCGGCGCTCATCCCTTCACCTTCCTGATCCACTGGTCGATGGCGACGGCGACGATGACGAGGACGCCGATCGCGAGCACGCGGTACTGCTGGTCGACTCCGGCGAGGGAGAGCCCGAAGGTGAACGCGTAGACGATGAGCGCGCCCAGCAGGGTGCCCGCGACCCCGCCGCGACCACCGAAGAGGCTGGTCCCGCCGATGACGACCGCCGTGATGCTCTGGAGGTTGCCGTCAGTGATGGCGTTGGGGGTCGCGCCACCGGAGCGGCCGATGAGGACCCAGGCCGAGATGCCGAAGATGAGGCCGGCGACGGCGTAGACCGAGACCAGGACCCGATTGCTCGCGATGCCGCTGAGTCGGGCCGACTCCGGGTCGTCGCCCACGGCGTAGACGTGGCGCCCCCAGGCGGTCTGGCTGAGCGCGAAGCCGACGACGAGATACATGACCAGGACGATGACGACCCCGGTGGTGAGCCGGAAGCCGAGGAAGGTGAAGCCCTTCCCGGCCCAGTTGATGATGTCAGGCAGGCGGTTGTCCTGGATGCTCGAGCCACCGGAGTAGAGCAGGGCGAGCGCCGTGAAGATGCTCAGGGTGCCCAGCGTCACGATGAACGGTGGCAGGTTGATCTTGGTCACGAGGAGCCCGTTGAGGTATCCGGCAAGGAAGCCGAAGGCGATGCCGATGATGAGGGCCAGCACGCCGGGAACGCCGTTGTTCGCGGCGAGCGAGGCCATGATCATCGTCGAGAGGATGGCGATGGCGCCGACCGAGAGGTCGATGCCTGCCGTGAGGATGATGAGGGTCTGCCCGAGGGCGAGAGCCGCCACCACCGCCGTCTGCTGGACCAGCAGGGACAGGGAGTTGGCCAGGAGGAACCTCGGGTTGACGATCGAGAACACGACGATGGTCAGCACGAGCAGCAGCAGCGGGCTGATCCACGGGTGCCCGTGGAGCAGGTGCTGGACGCGCTGCAGCGGGCTCTGCGACCGCCTCGAGAGCTCGGCCTGGGCCGCGCTCTGCTTGGGTCCGCCTGCGGCGGTGGTGGCGGTCACGTGGTCAGCCCCAGCAGATCTTGGAGCCCTCGGCGCTGGTGATGCTCGCGACGCCGTCGGCCGGCTTGTCGGTCACGAGGGCGACACCGGTGTCGAAGAAGTCGAGTCCCGGCGTGACAGCGGGCTTGGCCCCGCCGCTGGCGATGGTCTTGACGGCGTCGATGCCGAGCTGGGCCATCTTGAGCGGGTACTGCTGGGCGGTGGCGCCGATGACACCGTCCGTGACCGACTTGACGCCGGCGCACCCACCGTCGATCGAGACGATCGTCGCCTTCTTCCCGGCGGCCTGGAGGGCGGCACTGGCACCGACCGCGGCCGGCTCGTTGATCGTGTAGACGAGGTTGATGTTGGGGTTCTTGGTCAGGCACCGCTCCATGGCCGACCGGCCGCCGTCCTGCGCCCCGTTGCTGGCCTCGTTGCAGACGATGGTGTAGGAGCCGCCGGAGTAGCTGCCGGTCTTGTCCTCGTCGCCGTTCTTCTTCTTGTCCTTCGTGTCGATCCCCATGCCGGTGAGGAAGCCCTGGTCGCGGTTGTAGTCGACCGAGACCACCTTGTCGCTGAACAGGTCGAGCAGCGCGATGGTCACGGGCTTGCCCGCCATCTGCTTCGCGGCCCACTGCCCGATCAACGTGCCGGCCTTGAAGTTGTCGGTGGCGAACGTGATGTCGACCGTGTCGGCCGGGTCGGGCGGCGTGTCGAGGGCGATGACGAAGAGCCCGGCGTCGCGGGCCTTCTTGATCGCGGAGTTCACACCGGTGGACATCGGGGTGATGAGAATGCCCTTGTCGCCCTTGGCGATCGAGTTCTCGATGGCCGTGATCTGACCCTGGTCGTCGCCCTCCTCCTTGCCGGAGGCGATGGTGAGGTCGATGTTCCCCTCCTTCGCCGCCAGCTCCTTGGCGCCCTTCTGCATGGCGACGAAGAAGGGGTTGGACGAGTCCTTGGTGATCAGCGAGACGCCGATCTTGTCACCGCTGCTGCCGGTCGAGCTGCCGCCCGAGGTGCTGCTGGAGCACGCCGCCAGGCCGAGGGCCAGGCCTGCGACAGAGGCGACGACGGCCGTGCGGGTGCGGCGGGGGTTAACGAGCCGAGTCATGCTTTCCTCCTGGATGAGACAACGTTGTCTTAGCGTAGTTATAGTCGCATCTTGTACTCACGTCAACGCGTATGGCTAAACTGTGACCCGAAGCGAGACAACGATGTCTCAGCCTGCGGCGCTGACGGTGGAGACCTCCGGGGGCCGACACAACAGAAGGACGGACGTGGCTGACCAACCTGCCGAACGGGCGACCATGCGTGACGTGGCCGCCCTCGCAGGGGTGAGCCTGAAAACCGTGTCGCGGGTGGTCAACGGGGAGACGACCGTGGCCCCGGAGCTGGTGGAGAAGGTCAACAGGGCCGCCAGCCGCCTGGCCTACCGACACAACCTGTCGGCCAGCAACCTGCGTCGCGGCAGCAGCCGCACCGGGGTCATCGGCGCCCTGCTGCAGGACGTCGGGAACAGCTTCTCGGCCAGCCTGCTGCGCTCGCTGGAGGACACCGCCCGCACTCGTCGCGACGTCGTGCTCACCGCCAGTCTCGACGAGGAGGCCGACCGGGAGCACATTCTCGTGGCCGATCTCGTCAGCCGTCGGGTCGACGGCCTCGTCATGATGGCGGCGTCGACCGACCAGACCTACCTCGAAGCCGACCTGCGCGCCGGGCTCCGGGTCGTCTTCGTCGACCGCGAGCCCCACGGGGTGGTCGCCGACTGCGTGCTCGTCGACAACGTGCGCGGCGCCATCGCCGGCACCAGCCACCTGGTCGAGCACGGCCACCGCCGGATCGCCTACCTCGCCGACCTCGTCACCATCGAGACCGCGAGGCAGCGACAGCGAGGGTTCGAGCGGGCCCTGAGGGCGGCCGGGACCGACCCCGACCCCGACCTCGTCGTCACCGGCCTGCGCTCGAGCAGCGCGGCCCAGGAGGCCACCCTCGGGCTCTTCGACGGCACGCACCCACCGCCCACGGCCCTCTTCTGCGGGCGCAACACCGTGACCATCGGCGCCGCGCGGGCCCTGCGCGAGCTGGGCCTGGCCCGGTCCGTCGCCCTGGTGGGCTTCGACGACTTCCCGCTCGCCGACCTGCTCGACCCCGCGCTCACCGTCGTGCGCCAGGACGTCACGAGGCTGGGCCACGAGGCCGCACGCCAGCTCTACTCCCGCATCGAGGGAGACGCCTCGCCCGCGCGACGCCACGTCCTGCGCCCGACGCTCGTCGTGCGCGGGTCGGGCGAGATCAGGCCGCCGACGCCCCAGCACTGAGCGCGAGCCGACTCCGCTGGGGTTGCGCCGGCCCCGAAAGGGTGACTGGTTGACCGCCGAGGTCAGGGGCATGTCGGCCAGTGTCGCGTGTGACGCGGCCTACATCAAGGCGCTGCGGGTCTCGATACCTCACCGTGACCCGCACCTCTCCCGGCCCCGACGACCGTGCACCATCGGCCACCCGCTGGGTCGTGCAGGCAGACGACGGGCCGCCGTCGGCCCCGCGAGCGCTCAGCGGCCCCGGTATCCCGAGGCCATCGTCTCGAGACGGGAGATCCGCTCCGCCATCGGTGGGTGGGTGGAGAAGAGCCGTGAGACGTCCTGGGCCCGGAACGGGTTGGCGATCATCATGTGGCTGGCGTTGACGATCTGCTGCTGGGGCTGAAGAGGCGAGCGGGCCACTCCCGACTCGAGCTTGCGCAGCGCCGAGGCGAGCGCGAGCGGGTCGCCGGTCAGCGCGGCTCCGTCCTCGTCGGCGTCGTACTCGCGGGTGCGGCTGATGGCGAGCTGGATGACGGTGGCGGCGACGGGCGCCAGGAGGGCCAGCACGAGCAGGGCGAGCGGGTTGGGTCGGTCGTCGTCGTCGCTGCCCCCGAACCCGCCGAACATCCCGGCGAACATCGCCATCTGGGCGACCGACGTGATGATGCCGGCCGCGGCCGCGGCGACCGAGCTGGTCAGGATGTCGCGGTTGTAGACGTGCTGGAGCTCGTGGCCCAGGACCCCCCGCAGCTCGCGCTCGTCGAGCAGCTGCAGGATCCCCTCGGTGCAGCACACCGCCGCGTGCGACGGGTTGCGCCCGGTGGCGAAGGCGTTGGGGGCGGCGGTCGGTGACACGAAGAGCGTGGGCATCGGCTTGTCGGCGCGGGTCGAGAGCTCGCGAACGATGCGGTACATCACCGGGGCCTGCGTCTCGCTGACCGGGTAGGCGTGCATCGCCCTGATCGCCAGCTTGTCACTGTTCCAGTAGCCGTAGAACGTCGTGGCGACACCGATGAGGGCGAAGATCCAGATGAACCGGCCCCCGGCCACGACGGCTCCGAGGCCGAGCAGGAGGGCCCAGATCGCGCCGAAGAGGGCAACGGTCTTGAGCCCGTTGAAGTGGCGGTGCATGTCGTGGGAACGCCGGGTGCGGCTGCGGCGTTCCCGGGCAGAGCCGCCGCCCGACCCCTCTCCCGCCAGCCGTCGGCCGCGCCTCAGCCCAGTAGCCCGAGGAGCAGCTGCGGCTGCACCGACAGGGCCACGAGCAGGCCACCCGTGAGCACGACCGCCACCCGGTGCAGGGGCACCGCCGTCATGGGGACGTGGGCCTGCTCGGCGCCGGGCCGCGAGACCAGCACGCGGAACCACCGCAGGTAGACGGCGACGCCGAGCACCGCGTTGAGCGCGGCGACGACGGCAATGACCCACCAGCCCTCGGCGATGACGGGACGCAGCGCCACGACCTTGGCCACGACCCCCAGGACTCCCGGGGGGAGCCCGGCCAGCGTGGTCAGCGCCAGGGCGAGCACGCCTCCGAGGAGGGGGTGGCGACGAACCAGCCCGGCGTACGACGTGAGGCGCCGGCCCGACTGCCCGCTCGAGCCGCGCACCACGACGGCGACGACGCTGAAGGCGGCGAGCGTGGCGACGACGTAGGTCAGCAGGTACGACGCCGACGCGCGCACCCCGAGCGTCGAGACACTCACCAGCGGGACAACGACCCACCCCGCCTGGGCGACCGTCGACCAGGCGAGCAGCCGCACGACGTCGTCCTGGCGCAGCGCGATGAGGTTGCCGAGGGTCATGCTCGCGACCGCGAGCACCGCCGTCGCCACGAGCGCGGCCTTGCCCAGCGACGAGAGCGCCGTGAGCACGACGACCAGGGCGCCGAGCGCGGCGATCTTGGAGACACCGGCCAGGAAGACCGCGACCGGCAAGGGGCCGCCCGCGTAGGCGGTGGGCGTCCACGCGTGGAACGGGACGAGCGAGAGCTTGAAGCCGATGCCCGCCAGCACGAGCACGACGGCCAGCGTCAGCAGCCCCTTCTGGGGGGTGCCTGTCACCCCCAGCACTGCGGCGGCGGTCAGGCGGGGGGTGCCGGTTGCGGCGTACCAGCAGGCGGCCGCGAGCGCGAGCACAGCGAAGGAGACCAGCGACGTCGTGAGCAGCTGCACCGCACCGGCCAGGGCCGCACGGGTGCCGGGGAGGGCGACGAGGGCGACGACCGGCAGGGTCGCGAGCTCGAGGGTCACCAGCCATGAGCCGAGGTCGCGGGCGCCGACCACCCCGACCGCCCCGGCGGTCGCGGCGAGCAGCAGCGCGATGGCGACGGGCGTGCGGTCGTGCTC
>JALYVC010000301.1 GCA_030853445.1 Actinomycetota bacterium
GCCGCGCCCTGACGGTCGCGGGTGCGGTCGGCGCGGCCACCCTGGGATCCCACCGCGTCGCGGCCGCCGCCAGCGGTCTCGCCCTGATGGCTGCCTCGGCCTGCACCCGCTTCGGGGTGTTCGACGCGGGTATGGTCTCCGCAATCAACCCGAAGTACACCGTCGAGCCGCAGCGCGAACGGCTTGCCGCTCGACGAGCCTCTGGCGCAACGCACGACTCGATCACGACGGCCCGCTGAGGTCGCGGGCGCTACCCAGGAGGCCTGATGAGCAGAACGGGTACACACCGGACCACGGGAGCCGAGGGCGGCAACCGGTGGGTGATCCTCGTCGCCGGCGTCCTCGTCCAGCTGGCCATCGGCGCCGTCTACGCCTGGAGCGTCTTCGCCAAGGCCATGCAGAGCCCACAGGCCTTCGGGTGGTCGAAGTCGCTGGCGTCGGTGCCGTTCGAGGTCGCCATCGGCATGATCTTCGTCGGCACCTTCATTGGTGGCCGGATCCAGGATCGACGGGGCCCGCGCGTCGTCGCGCTGACCGGAGGCGTGATCTACAGCGTCGGGGTGATGCTGGCGTCTTTCGCCGACAAGGACACGTTCTGGATCCTCGTGCTCGGTTACGGCATCCTCGGTGGCTTCGGCCTCGGGATGGTCTACATCGTGCCGATCGCCATGCTGCAGAAGTGGTTCCCCGACAAGGCCGGGCTCATCACCGGTATCGCGGTCGCCGGCTTCGGCTTCGGCGCCGTGATCACGGCGCCGCTCGGGCAGCGCCTCATCGCTGGTGACCCGTCGACACCCACCAAGGCCTTCCTCCCACTGGGAGTGGGCTATCTCGTGGCGATCGTGCTGGGGGCCAGCGTGTTCCGCAATCCCACGGTGCCCGGTGCCTCCGCTGCTCACGCGCCGGACGCCACCGCGAGCACCGCGACGACTCCCACGGCCCGGGAGCCGGTTGATCCGGCGCAGGGGCCTCAGTTCAGCACCTCGGCCGCCCTGCACACGCGGCAGTGGTACCTCATGACCGCCATCCTTACCCTCAGTGTCACGGCCGGCATCTCGCTGATCTCCGTGGCCGCCGCGAGCGCGAGCGACGTGGCGGGCTATTCCGTGGCCGGGGCAGCCAGCTTGGTCGGCATCCTCGGGCTGTCCAACGGCGGGGGTCGCATCCTCTGGGGGTGGGTCTCCGACCGCATCGGCAAGATGCCGGCCTTCATGGGCATCCTCGGCATTCAGGGGATCTGCCTGCTCCTGATCCCGCATGTCTCGTCGGCGCCCCTCTTCGCCGTCCTGGCCGCACTGGTCTATACCTGCTACGGCGGCGCCTTCGGCACCATGCCCTCGACGGCCGGTCGCTTCTTCGGTGTGCGCCATGCCGGCGCGATCTACGGTCTGATGCTCGTGGGCTGGAGCCTCGGCGGCATCATCGGCCCGCTGCTCATCTCGGCCCTCATCGGCGCCGACAAGGCCTACACGCTGGGCTTCACCGTCATCGGGGTTATCGCGCTCGTCGCCATGGTCCTTCCGCTGCTGACCAAGCCGGCACCTGTCGACAACCGGCTGCCCGGCTGACTCACTCGCGGGTGTCGACCGGGCCGCCCCACAGGGGGAGGTCAGCGGCAACCCATGCCTCCACCCCGCCGATCACGTCGGTGGCCCGCACCAGCCCGAGACGCCGGAGCGGCTGGGCGGCCAGGCTCGAGCTGTAGCCCTGTCGGCCCACGACCGGCACGGTCGCGTCGCCCACCTCGGGGATTCGCCAGGGGCCGCTAGGGTCCAGGCGCCACTCGACCACTGTACGGTCGACGATGAGCGCCCCGGGCAGATCCCCTGACGGGCTCGTTGGCTCGGGGTGCGGGTGTCGACGCCAGGGGGCGTCTGGGGCCGTGAGGTTACCGAACCCGCAGGATGTGGGCACCCTGCGGCAGGAGCTCACCGATGACGGTACCGCCCGGGACCTCTCCGGCGACGAGCAGGCCACCGCTGGTCTGTGCGTCGGCCAGCAGCAGGAGCTCGTCGTCGTCGACCGACGCGTCCAGATGGGGCCTGACCCAGTCGAGGTTGCGACGACTGCCCCCCGGGACGAAGCCCTCATACAGCGAGGACCGTGCACCCTCGAGGTACGGCACGGCGGCGGCGTCCACCACGGCGGTCACGCCCGAAGCCCTGGCCATCTTGAACAGGTGCCCGAGCAGGCCGAACCCCGTGACGTCGGTGGCGGCGCGCACCCCGGCGGCCAGCGCGTCGCGGCTCGCCTGCTCGTTGAGCTGGACCATCGAGGCGACCGCGTGCTCGAAGACCTCTCCGGTGGCCTTGTGACGGTTGTTGAGGACCCCCACCCCCAACGGCTTGGTGAGGCTGATGGGCAGACCCGCCCGCGCAGCGTCGTTGCGCAGCAAGCGGTCAGGGTCGCCGACACCGGTGACCGCCATACCGTATTTGGGCTCGGGGTCGTCGATGCTGTGGCCGCCGGCGACCGGGCAGTGCGCCTGCGCCCCGACGTCGAGGCCACCGCGCAGGACCTCGGCTGCGAGCTCGAGCGGCAGCACATCCCGGGGCCACCCCAGGAGGTTGACGGCGATCACGGGTGTGCCACCCATGGCGTAGATGTCGGAGAGCGCGTTGGCCGCGGCGATCCGCCCCCAGTCGTAGGCGTCGTCGACCACGGGGGTGAAGAAGTCGGCCGTCGCGAGCACCGCCACCCCGCCGGCGATGCGCACAACGGCCGCGTCGTCCCCGTCGTCGAGGCCCACGATCAGGTCGGGGTGAGCCCTGCCGGTCAGCCCCCGGACCATCTGCTCGAGCTCCCCCGGAGGGATCTTGCACGCGCAGCCGCCACCGTGGGCGAACTGCGTTAGCCGGGTGGGTGACGACAGGGACGCATCCATACTGGGGACTGTACGACGTGCATGGTCGGTTGGCGGACCCCCCGCACTGGGTAGGCTCTGCCGTGGAGGTGTCTGGGCACCTGGTGGTCCCCCCGGCCTTCAAAGCCGGTGAGGCCGAGCATCTCGGCCTGGCGGGTTCGATTCCCGTCCACCTCCGCCACACGCGGACGACATCGGGCCGCCGAAGAGTCCGACAAGGGAGGGGCAGAGGTGCCGCAGGTCGACCCGCGCCGGTTCATCCCACGCACCGACGCCCTCATGGCGCTCCCCGCCTTCGCCGAGGCGGCGTTGCATCACGGCACACCGGTCGTGAGGGCGGCCATTGCGTCGGCCCAGCAGTTGGCCCGGGACGGGCAGATCCCCCCTGCCGCCGTCGAGGAGACCGCGCGATCCACCCTCCCCACGAGTTCAACGACCCTCGAGCCGGTGCTCAATGCGACGGGCGTCGTCGTTCACACCAACATCGGCCGGGCGCCGCTGTCAGCGGCGGCCGTCACGGCCCTCGTCGCCGCGGCGGGGTACGTCGACGTGGAGTTCGACCTGAGCACGGGCGCCCGCGCCCGTCGCGGG
>JALYVC010000342.1 GCA_030853445.1 Actinomycetota bacterium
CGGTAGCGCCATCGCCACCCGCGGCGGGCTGACCGTGCCGCAACGCCGGTTGCTCGTCGCCTGCGGCGCCGGCGCCGGCCTGGCGAGCGTCTACAACGTCCCCCTCGGGGCGGCCCTCTTCACGGCCGAGGTCCTGGTCGGCACCCTGCGGCTTCCGGTCGTGCTGCCCGCACTCGGCTGCTCCGGGGTCGCGACCCTGACGGCCCACCTCGGGCTGCCCGACCGGGCGACCTACGTCGGCCTCGAGGTCGGTGGGTCCTCGGCCCGCGTCGTCGTGTGGTCGCTGGTCGCGGCCCCGGTGCTCGGCCTCGCCTCCGTCGGGCTGGTGCGGCTGATCGCGCTCGTGTCGCACCGGTCACCACGCTCTTTGGCCTTCCGCCTCGGGGCGCCACTCGGGGCCTGCCTCGTCCTCGCCGCCGTCGGCGGGCCCCTGCCGCAGCTCTACGGCAACGGTCAGGCGATGGCCGAGATCGCCTTCCTCGGGGCCGGCTCGATCGGGCTCTTCGCCTTCCTCGCCGTGCTCAAACCGCTGGTGACGGCCATGTTCCTCGGCAGCGGGGCGGCCGGTGGGCTCTTCACCCCGACCCTGAGCAGCGGCGCCGTGCTCGGGGCTGCGCTCGGCGGCGTCTGGGGCCTGATGTGGCCGGGGACGCCCGTGGGGGCCTACGCCTTCCTCGGGGCCGCGGCCGTGCTGGGTGCCGGGATGCAGGCACCGCTCGCGGCGCTCGCGCTCGTCCTCGAGCTGACCCACACGGGTTTCGACCTCCTCGTGCCCCTCGTGCTCGTCACCACCCTGGCGACGGCCGTGGCCCGGGCGGTGGACGGCTACTCCATCTACTCCGCTCGCCTCAGCGCCCCGCACCCCGGGGAGGCGAGCTGAGCCGGCGTCGGGACGCCGGCGGGGTGCGACGAAGGGCCCGTCACGGTGGTGACGGGCCCCTGCTCTCGAGCGACCCCGACCGGGCTCGAACCGGCGACCTCCGCCGTGACAGGGCGGCGCGCTAACCAACTGCGCTACGGGGCCAAACTGTGGTGGTGCTCATCGTGCTGGTGATGGTGGTCGTGCGTATCCCCAACGGGATTCGAACCCGTGCTACCGCCGTGAAAGGGCGGGGTCCTGGGCCGCTAGACGATGGGGACCCGGGTCTTGACAAGAACCGTGCCTCAGGTCTGACTCGGCCGTGGGATCCGTCGAGGACTTGTAGGAGCATAGGGGACGCACCGGGGGCCCTCCAAATCGCCGGTCGTCGCGCTCAGGCGCCCCGGCCGGCCCGGCTCCAGGCCAGCACGCGGTCGACCGGCCAGGTCGTGACGATCCGCTCCGCCGGGAGGTCGAGGCGCTCGGCGCGCTCGCAGCCGTAGGCCTTCATGTCGAGCTGCCCGGGGGCGTGGGCGTCGGAGTCGATGGTGAAGAGGCAGCCGATGTCGCGGGCCAGCTCGATCAGCTCGTCGGGAGGGTCGCACCGCTCCGGACGCGAGTTGATCTCGACCGCCGTGTCGCCCGCCAGGCACGCCTCGAAGACGGCGCGCGCGTCGAACTCCGACTGGGCCCGCTTGCCCCGTGACCCCTCGACCAGCCGGCCCGTGCAGTGCCCCAGCACGTTGACCCGCGGGTCGGAGACGGCGGTGACCATCCGCCGCGTCATCGGGGCCGCGGTCATCTTGAGCTTGGAGTGTACCGACGCCGTGACGACGTCGAGACGCCCCAGCATCTCGTCGGTCTGGTCGAGGCTGCCGTCGTCGAGGATGTCGACCTCGATGCCCGACAGCAGCCGGAAGCGATCACCTAGCGAGCGGTTGACCGCCGCCACCACACCGAGCTGCTCGGTCAGGCGAGCCACCGACAGGCCGTGCGCGATGGTCAGGCGCGGCGAGTGGTCGGTGAGGGCCAGCCACTCCTGGCCGAGCTCGACGGCGGCGAGCACCACCTCGTCGATCGGGCTGCCCCCGTCGCTCCAGTCTGAGTGGCAGTGCAGGTCGCCGACCACCGCGGCATACAGCGCCTCACCACCGCGGGTGAGCGGCTCGGACTCCTTCGCCTGCAACGACTCGAGGTATGCCGGGAGGATCCCGCTCACGGCCTGGCCCACGACCGCGGCGGTCGCGTCACCGACGCCCGTGAGCTCGGTCAGCGTGCCCGCCGCGGCTCGCGCTCCCAGCTCGTCGTCACCGAGGCCCGCGACGACGCGGGCGGCCTTGCGGAAGGCCTCGATGCGGTAGCTGCCGGCCCGCGACCGCTCGAGGAGCAGGGCGATGCGGCGCAGCGCCTCGACGGGACCGACGGGGGCGGTGAGCGGCTCGAGCAGGATCACTGTGCCAGTCTCTCAGGGTCGAGCTCAGCCGGGCAGGAGCACGACCCGGGTGCCCTCCGGCAGGATGCTGCGCGCGAGGTCGAGCACCGCCGGATCGGGCACTGGCAGGGTGACCTCCACCCGGGTGGGGTCGGAGCGCAGGACGACCGAGGTGGCGTCGTACGGCGCAGCGGTCAACCGGGCCCGCAGCCGCTCGACGGCGGGAGCGAGGTCGATGGAGGAGCCGGACGGCCCGGTGGCGACACCACTGGCCAGCGGCTGGGCGAGCGTGGGGGCTTCGGGTGCGGGCCGGTTGTACGACCCCGGCGGGGCGCCCGTCTCGCGCGTCGCGACCTCCGGCGCGGACGCAGCTGCACCGGTGGCGTCCCCCTCGACGGGGGCCAGGGCAGAGCTGCCGACGCTGCTGGACGACGTCCCACTCAGCAGGTGGGGCAGGGTCGGCACGGCCACGGCACCGATGGCGACAGCCGCAGCCGCGCCCACCAGCACGCGGGTCCAGCCTCGACGCCTCAGGGGCAGCACGGTCGCCGTGGCCCGGGAGCCAGACGTCGGTGAGGCCGGCTCGCGCAGGCTTGCGGCGTGCTCGACCGACCCGTGCGACGGCGGCTGCGCGGAGGCGGCCGCTTCGGTGTCGGCGGACCGCGCTGCCGCCATGGCCCGGGTGGCGAAGTCGGGGGCCGGGGGTGGGGAGAGGGAGTCGACCGTGCGCAGCCGCCGCACCAGCTCACGCCGCACACGCAGCTGCTCCGGGGAGTCGTCACCGGTCAGGGGGTCGCTCACGACGTCACCTCCTCGTCGGAGGCGTCGTCCGCGTCGACGGGTTCGTGAGGTCCGTCGTCCTCGTCGGGCCCGTCGTCGAGCGAGGTGCCGAGCCGACCGCGCAGGCTCGCGAGCGCCCGCGACAGACCGCTCTTGACGGTGCCCAGAGGCAGGTCGAGCTCCTGGGCGATCTGCGGCACGGTCAGGTCGTCGTAGAAGCGCAGCACGACCATCACCCGTTGGCGCTCGGGCAGCTGGGCCAGCAGCCCTTCGAGGGTCAGGCCGAGGGTGGGGTCGACGTCGATGACCGGCCGCTCGGGGACGTCGTCGACCACGATCTCCCGGCCATGTTTGCGGCGGTCGTTGAGGTGGGCGCGCAGCATCGTCGTCCGGGTGTAGGAGAACACCGCATGGGGCGAGGAGATGCGTGGCCAGGCGACGTAGACCCGGCTCAGTGCCTCCTGCACCAGGTCGTCACCGTCGGCCCAGCTGCCGCACAGCAGGTAGGCCGTGCGGCGCAGGGCGGCTTGGCGCTCGCGCACGAAGTGCATGAAGTCCTCGTCGTGCTCGCGGGGTCCGGGGTCGCTGGGGGACGGCATGGTCAGCGGTCCCCTTCACGCCCACGGGTGTGGTCACCCTCCAAGACACCTGGCACGGTCGCATCGTTCCACGCCCGTCCGCTAGGACGCGGGGATCGGGCCGTAGCTGTTCTGGTCGACGGTGGCCAGGCAGTAGGCGGCGCGCCCGCCACCGACCTGCATGGCGACCGCTCCCGGACCCTTGGTGCCGGTGACGACCTTGCCGCCACCGGTCAGCCAGACGACGACGGGAGCGGTGGTGCGGAAGGTGATGCTGGCGCGGGTCTGGTTGCCCGCCCGCCGGCACGTCAGCACGACGTTCCTCACGACCACCGGGACCGGACGGGGGGTGCTGGTCGGTGGGGCGGGTGTCGTCGCGGCGGTCGTCGCGGCGGTCGTCGTCGGGGTCGCCTTGGGGATGGCGGCCGCGGTGTAGGTCGGCTGCTCGGGCGGAGGCAGGATCACTGTCGAGGTCGGGACGGGCGCATAAGTCGGAGACGGCGGCACGAAGGTGGTGGCCGGCGTTGTCGGGGTCGTGACGTCGACGCTGCCGGAGGTCGAGGTGACGGCAGCGGCGGGGGTCCCTGCGTCACCCGACGACCTCTCGGTGGACAGTGCCCCGGCGATCGAGTCGCGGGCAGGAGGGCCGGCCAGACTGGGGCCCGGTGAGGCCCCGGCCACCGAGATCATCCAGATCGTCGCGATGACAGCGAGCGTGCCGAGCCCGGCAGAGGCGGCGAGGACGGCAACGGTGCGGCGACCGTCGAGTCGGGCGCCGCGGGCACTCTCTGCGTCGTCCGCATCGAAGTCACCCAGCTGGTCGATCTCGTCCATGTGGTGTCCGGTCCTTCGTGTCCGTCCCCCGGGTGAGTCCGCATCAGGATAGGGGAGGGCGGGCGACCACGGGACGCTTCTGGCCGGATCACCTCGTGCGTGGCACCCGGCCCATGAGGTAGAACTCAGCGTTCGGCATCATGCCGGTCACGCTGGCCACGCGGTTGGACAGCCCGAAGAAGGCCGTGATCGCCATGATGTCCCAGGCGTCCTCGGCGTCGAGGCCGTGCGCGGCGAGGGCGTCGATGTCGGCCTGCTCCACCTCGTGGCTGCGGGTGTTGACCGCGTGCGCGAAGTCGAGGATCGCCCGTTGGCGCGCGTCGATGTCGGCGGTGCGGTGGTTGACCGCGACCTGGTCCGCGAGCAGCGGCTGCTTCTCGTAGATGCGCAGCAGTGCGCCGTGAGCGACCACGCAGTAGGTGCAGCGGTTCACGCCCGAGATGCTCGTGACGACCAGCTCACGGTCGCCCTTGCTCAGGTGTGACTCCTCGCGCAGCATGATCGCGTCGTGGTAGGCGAAGAAGGCACGGAACTCGGCGGGTCGCCGGGCCAGCATGAGGAAGACGTTGGGAACGAAGCCGCTCTTCTGCTGCACGGCGAGAATGGTGTCGCGGATGTCAGCCGGGACGTCGTCGATCTCGGCCAGGGGGTAACGGGGGTCCATGGACCGAGCCTGTCACGCCGCAGGCGCTCACGACCACCGCGGGGACGAGCGTCACGGCTCCCAGTGGTGGAGGTCAGCGCGAGGCGAGGCCCTGGACGAGCAGGATGGTGCCGAAGACGACGAAGGCGGCCGCGGCACCATACTTGATGACCTTCTCAGGAAGCTTCTTCCCAAGCATGCGACCGACGATGATGGCGAGGGCGTCAGCGGCCACCATGCCGACGGTGCTGCCGACCCAGACCCCCAGCCAGCTCTCCCTGGCGGCGAGGGTGATCGTGGCCAGCATCGTCTTGTCGCCGAGCTCGGCGAGGAAGAAGGCGACGCCGACGGCCAGGATCGCCGCCCCCTTGCTCGTGCGGGCCTTGTCGGCCTCCTCGTCGGTGAGCTCGTCGCCGCGCAGGGTCCAGGCGGCGAAGGCGAGGAAGGCCAGGCCGGCGACGATCGAGATCATCCACTGGTAGCCGGCGAAGGCGGTGCCGATGAGCAGGCCGATGCCGACCGAGGCCAGGTGCACCAGGGCGGTCGCGGCGGTGATGCCGATGAGCACGTCGCGGGTGCGGTAGCGGGTGGCGAAGGTCAGGGCCATCAGCTGGCTCTTGTCTCCGAGCTCCGCCACGAAGATGACGACGGTGCTGAGCAACAGGGCATACATGGGGGGTCTCCTTCTGCGGCCCAGCCGCAGACGTCGTGGACGCTCTGTCGGCCAGGCACGTCCGTGGGGTCGTGGAACTGGCCGAAAGTCTCGTCCGCCACCGCTGGGGTGACCCACCGCACCGGGCCCGCTCGGTCATCGAGCTGGCCGGTATGTCGACACGGTGACAGGAGGACTACTCCCTCTCGCTGGGGAGAGGCTACAGCCTGTCCCGACGACGCCCATCGCGGTGATCGTCACCGCGGCCCCCGGCGATGCTGTCCATCGCAGGGCATCCGTCCAACGGTTGCGTCTGGCGCGCTCGTTTGTGGCGTCGGAGGAGCTCGAAGGGTGGGTTGTGGCGCAACAGGGCGACGTGAGGGGTCAGGGACGGCGGGGCAGGGCGGCGGCTCGTCGTACGTCACGGGGGGTGTGGCCCCACCAGCGGCGGGCGCTGCGGCTGAGCGCCGACTGCTCCGACAGGCCGAGCAGGGCCGCGACCTGGCCGAGGGGCAGGTCGGTGGTCGTGAGGTAGTGGTGAGCGCGCTCGCAGCGCACGGAGTCGAGGATGCGGGCGAAGGTGGTGTCCTCGCGGGCGAGGGCCCGCTGCAGCGTGCGGGGGTGCACCGCCAGCAGGGACGCGACGTCGGTGAGCTCGGGGGCGGAGGTGCCGAGCGTCTGGCGCAGCGCGTCAGAGACCCGAGGGGCGAGCACGTCGGGGTCGGGCGGCGTCTGACGCTCGAGGAAGTCGAGGGCCATCCGGCGGATGCCGGGGTCGGCGCCCACGAGCGGGCGCGAGACGAGGCTGGTGGGGATGCGCAGCAGCGCCTCGGGGCGGCCGGTGAGCACCCGGACACCGAAGAACTCCTCGTAGACGGCGATCGGGGCGACCGGCTCGTGGGACAGCTCGACCGTGCGCAGGCCGTAGGGCCCGCCGACGACCGAGCGCAGCAGCCCGTCGAGGAAGCCGAGGCAGATGTCGACCACCTGGCGCGGCGCCGCGAGCGGGCCGGGCGCGACCTCGTAGACGAGGGCACTGACGCCGCGCACGCCCTGAGGGTCGGGAGCGAGCCGCACGCGCAGCGAGGGCGCGTGGACGAACATGTAGCGCGAGGTCGCGTCGAGGGTGTCGCCGACCGTGGGGGAGTTGACGATGGCCACGGCGAGCGGGCCGAGGAGGCTGATGTCCTGGTGGCGGGAGACCAGCAGCCCGAGGTCGGGTCGGTGCAGCCGGGCGGCGGCGAGCTCGAGCACGGTGGCCACGGCGACGTCGTCGACGAGCAGCTCGTCGGTGTCGAGCGCCAGCGGGTCGAGCCGGGCGGCGCGAGCGAGCGCGTCGGGGTCGCCCCCCAGGTCGGTGACGACCTCACGCAGGCCCCGCAACCCCGCCGACCGGATCATCGCCATGTCGTCCAGAGTCAAGTGTCTGTCGTCCCAGGTCAAGTCTCCCGGCCTGGGATGCGCGACGCTGGGGAGATGACCAACGCTGCTGCCACCGACCACCACCCGTCCCCGACCCTGCCCGAGCACGTCGGCGTGGTCGTCGTCGGAGCCGGGCTCTCGGGCATCGGCGCGGGCTACCGGCTGCAGACCGAGGTCCCGGGCCGCGACTACCTCATCCTGGAGTCGCGCGAGGTCAGCGGCGGCACGTGGGACCTCTTCCGCTACCCCGGCGTGCGGTCCGACTCAGACATGTACACCCTCGGCTACCCCTTCAAGCCGTGGCAGGGGGAGAAGACCCTGGCCGACGGCCCGTCGATCCTCGCCTACGTGCGCGAGACGGCCGCCGAGTTCGGCATCGACGCGCACATCCGCTACGGCGTGCGGGTCGTCGGCGCCGACTTCTCCCGAGCCGAGGCCCGGTGGACCCTCACCGTCGAGCGGCGTCAGGGCGACGACACCCAGACCCTCACGATGACCTGCGACTTCCTCTACTCCTGCGCGGGCTACTACGACTACGAGACGCCCTACGCCCCGGCCTTCGAGGGTCTCGAGACGTATGCCGGGCAGCTGGTCCACCCGCAGTTCTGGCCGGAGGACCTCGACTACGCCGGCAAGCGCGTCGTCGTCATCGGCTCCGGCGCCACCGCCGTCACGCTCGTGCCGGCGATGGCCGATGGGGCCGGTCACGTGACGATGCTCCAGCGCACGCCCACCTGGATCGGGTCCGTCCCTGGTCGCGACCCGGTCGCGGCCAGGCTGAAGGCGGTGCTGCCCGAGCAGCTGGCCTATCGCGCCATCCGCGCGAAGAACATCGCCTGGAGCACGGCGTTCTACCAGTTCTGCCAGCGGGCGCCGAAGGCGGCCCGCCGCTCCCTGCTCGGGATGACGACACGCATCGTCGGTGACGAGCAGATGGTGGCCGACCACTTCACGCCGTCCTACGACCCGTGGGACCAGCGGCTGTGCGCCGTGCCCGACGCCGACCTCTTCCGCAGCATCAGGCGCGGTGACGTCGAGGTCGTCACCGACACCATCGCCCGCTTCGTACCTCAGGGCATCGAGCTCTCCTCCGGGCGCGTGCTCGAAGCCGACATCGTCGTGACCGCAACAGGGCTGCAGCTGCTGGCCTTCGGCGGCATCGAGCCGCAGGTCGAGGGCGTCCCGGTGGCCCTCTCCGAGGAGTTCGTCTGGCAGGGCGCCCTGGTCACCGGTGTGCCCAACTTCGCCGTCTGCATCGGCTACACCAACGCCTCGTGGACCCTGCGCGCCGACCTCACGACCCGTCTGGTCTGCAAGGTGCTCCAGTGGATGGACGCGCACGACTACGCTGCGGCCGAGCCGACCGTCGATGCCGGGCTGGTCGAGCGCCCGCTGCTCGACCTGGCCGCCGGCTACGTTAGGCGCTCGATCGCGGACTTCCCCAAGCAGGGCGACCACGGGCCGTGGCGGGTGCGGCAGAACTACCTGGTCGACGCCGCGACCACGATGCGCCGCCGCCTCGACGGGTCGCTGACGCCCACCCCGCGCAGCGCGGTCCGTCGCGCCGCCACGAGTCGGCAGCAGGCGCAGGAGAAGGCGGTGGCTCGATGACCACGATGCGGGCCCAGCGCCGCGACGACGCGACCCCCACCGTCGAGGTCACCGACGTGCCGGTGCCCGAGCCCGGCCCGGGCGAGGTGCTGGTCGAGGTCGCCTTCTGCGGCATCCGCAGGCTGAAGGAGGGCAACGGCAACCCCGTGGTCATCCTCGTCCAGCGGTAGCCCCCCGTTGCAGGGACCAAAGTCCCTCAGCCGGGCGACCGACCTGACGATCCTTGACCTATGAGGCGTCCAACCCAGGGCAGCACGGGCGGTGCACGTCGACCGTGGTGGTCGGCGATCGTTCGACCACGCGTCCAGCCAGCACCGGTGCCCATCGCCGAGCTGTTCCTCTCGAGCACCGGGTGCTTCGTCGACGTCGAGGAAGCCCTCTCCGACGCATGCCTCGCCGCAACAGTGGTTGACGACCTGTTGTGGCGGATCGCGTTGGAGGAGTGGCACGCCCGGCAGCCGGACAGTCGGTGGTCGTCACCTCGACGTCGGTGGCTGCAGGAGTACGACGACCTGTGCCTCGAGCGCGCACGCATCACCGCGGTCGCGCGCTTCTACGGCGCCGAGGAACCCGGACGGCCCTAGCGGCTCGGGGTGCCCGTGGCGGGCAGCGGCGGCAGCGGGGCCTCATACAGCCAGCGGTCGAGCAGCGGCGCGACGTCGGTGCCCGACACGAGCGTCGCGAGGGAGACGAAGTCAGTGGTCGTGACCGAGCCGTAGCGGTGGTCGACCAGCCAGCGGCGCAGGAGGGCGAAGAAGGCGTCGTCGCCGATGGTCAGCCGCAAGGCATGCAGCGTCAGTGCCCCGCGCTTGTAGACGCGGTCGTCGAAGAGCTGGTCAGCACCGGGGTCGGCGATGACGAGGTCCTGGGGTTCGCCCCTCAGCCGCGCGTGGTGACGCTCCGCCTGGCCCTGGGTCAACTCGCCGCCCGACTCCTGCGACCAGATCCACTCGCAGTAGCAGGCGAAGCCCTCGTGCAGCCAGATGTCGCACCAGTGCGTGAGGGTGACGGCGTTGCCGAACCACTGGTGCGACAGCTCGTGGGCGATGAGCCGTTGCGCGCCCCAGTCGGTGCTGGCGAAGTTGGAGCCGAAGGTCGACAGACCCTGTGACTCCAGCGGGATCTCCAGGACGTCGTCGGTCACGACGACCGCGTAGCCGTCGAAGGGGTAGGGCCCGAAGAGGCGGGTGAAGACCTCGAGCATCTCGACCTGACGCCGGAAGGCCCGCCCGACCGACTGCTCGTGCTGCACGGGGCATACGAGCGTCACGGGCACCGCTGCGTGGGGCTCGGTGAGGGTCGAGGTGGCGTACCGGCCGATCTGGAGGGTGGCGAGATAGGTCGCCATCGGGTGCTGCTCCTCCCACACCCACGTCGTGCGGCTGTGCCGCGACGAGCGCTCGGTGAGCACGCCGTTGGCGACCACGGTGTAGTCGGACGGGACGCTGACGGCGAGCCGGTAGGTCGCCTTGTCGGACGCCCGGTCGTTGCAGGGGAACCATGATGGGGAGCCGTGGGGCTGGGAGGCGACGATGAGCCCGTCCTCCAGCTCCTCCCAGCCGGCGTCACCATCGGGTCCGGGAACGGTGTGGGGCACACCCGCGTAGGCGACCGCGACGCGCAGCCGGGTGCCCGCTGCCACCTGGTCGTCGAGACGCAGCACGAGCCGGCCGGAGGTGTGCCGCCACTGCCGCAGCCGCGCCCCAAGGACGCTCACCTTGGAGATGCGCAGCACGTGCAGGTCGAGCACGAGACGGTCGAGGTGCACGCGGGCGACGACGTCGAGGACCGCACGGGCCGTGAGGTGGTTTCCCGCGGGCTTCCACGTCAGGTCGA
This sequence comes from Actinomycetota bacterium, assembly GCA_030853445.1. GTDB lineage: Bacteria > Actinomycetota > Actinomycetes > Actinomycetales > Dermatophilaceae > Lapillicoccus. The sequence continues at coordinate 10,648 of JALYVC010000342.1, forward strand.
GGTCGTAGTGGGTGACGCCGTATGAGGGGTCACCGTGCCGGGGGACGAGTGGGTCGGCCGTGACGTCGGCGGCCTGGCTCACGCGGGCTGCGGGGAGGCACGGGAGGGCTCGGCCTCGGCCCAGGGGCCGATGGGGTTGCCCACCCAGCGCGTCTTGTCGGGCACCGACTCTCCCCTCATCACCAACGACATCGGCCCGACGGTAGCGTGCCGTCCGATGGAGGCTGCGGGCAGGATGACGCTGTTGGTCCCGAGGGTCGCGCCGGTGCCCAGGATGACCTTGTCCATGCTCAGCAGCCGGTCGTGGAAGAGATGGGTCTGCACGACGCACCCCTGGCCCACGGTGGCGCCGTCGTGCAGCTCGACGAGGTCGGCCTCGGGCAGCCAGTAGGTCTCGCACCACACGCCACGGCCGATGCGGGCACCCATGCTGCGCAGCCACAGCGAGAGCACGGGGGTGGCCGTCGCCCCGCGTGCGAACCACGGTGCGGCGAGCACCTCGACGAAGGTGTCGGCGAGCTCGTTGCGCCACACGAACGAGCTCCAGAGCGGGTGGTCGCCGGCACGGAGGCGGCCGACGAGCAGCCACTTGGCGGCGGTGGTGGTGCCTGCGGCCACGGCGCCGGCCACGACCAGGGCAGCGCCACCGGCTGCCGCAGCGACCCACCAGGACGTATGGGCGAGGTCCTCGAGCACGGCGACCACAGCCACGACGAGCAGGACGTGCACCCACACGGCGACGATCCGGCAGGCCTCGACGAGTGCCCGCGCGACCCGCAGACGGCGCGGGGGGTGCACCGTGCGCGAGGTGTCCACCATCGTGCCGTCACGTCGCAGCGGGCGGGGTGGGCTGCCGAGCCAGGACGTGCCCCGGGTGGCGAAGGCCCGGGCCGGGGCGGCCGACAGCACGGCGACGAGCCCCCGCCGAGGCACCTTGCGCCCCGGGGCGGTCATGCCGGAGTTGCCGACGAAGGCGTGCTTGCCGATCTTGACCTCGCCGATGCGCAGCCAGCCCCCGCCGAGCTCGTAGCTGCCGAGCAGGGTGTCGTCGGCGAGGAAGGCGCCCTCGGCGACGCTGGTGAGCCCGGGGATGAGCAGCACGGTCGAGGCTTCGACGTCGGGCCCGATGCGCGCACCGAGCGCCCGCAGCCACGCAGGGGTGAGGGTGCTGGAGTAGAGCGGGAAGAGCCAGGTGCGGGCCTCGTCGAGCAGGCGCACGGTGGTCCACGCCTGCCAGGCGATGCGCCCGTGGACGGGGTGGTGGCCGCTGACGAGCCCTCGTCCGAGCAGGCGGGTGACGACCAGCACGAGCAGGGCCAGCGTCCCTGCGCCGAGAAGGGTCCCGACGGGCAGCCAGGTCAGTGACCGGCGCAGCGCGTCACCGAGGTCGGAGGCGCCCCGCAGGTATGGCGCGCCACCGGCCGCGCCCACGACCACTGCGACGATCGGCAGCAGCGCGAGCATGACGGCAGAGAGCCCGTAGGCGACCGCCCAGAGGGGGCGGTTGTGGGGGCGTTCGTCATCCCAGGGCCCGCGCGCCAGGCCGCCGCGCCGGGCCGGGGCGCCGGACCACCACTGCCCGTCGGGTACGGCGCCGAAGAC